>NZ_JBHTZD010000008.1:0-140205 GCF_042790455.1 Streptomyces sp. NPDC056734 | reverse complement strand
GGCCTCCGGCCACCCGGCCTCCGGCCACCCGGCCTCCGGCCACCCGGCCTCCGGCCACCCGGCCTCCGGCCTCTGGCCAACTGGCCCTCGGCGACCGGCCTCCGGCCACCCGGCCTCAGGGCTCGGGCCACCCAGGCTCGGGCCACCCGGCTACGGGCCACCCGGCCACCCGGCCTCAGGGCTCGGGCCACCCGGCCCCGGGCCTCCGGCCACGGACCGGGCTCGGGCCACCCGGTCCCGGCCGCCCGCCACCCGCCTCCTCCCGTACCACCCCCCTCACCACCCCAGGAGCCACCGCACATGTACGAACTAAGGGCAGTGACCAAGCGCTACAAGCGTGGCAAGGAATCCGTGGATGCCCTCGCCGGGATCGATCTCACCATCGCCGATGGGGACCGGCTCGTGATCCAGGGCCCCACCGGTGGTGGCAAGTCCACCCTGTTGCAGATGCTCGGGGGGCTGGACCGGCCCACCTCCGGGGAGATCGTGCTGGACGGGACCGATCTCGCCCGGCTTCCCGAGGCCCGGCTGACCAAGGTCCGCAGTGAGAGCATCGGGTTCGTCTTCCAGAGCTTCAACCTGATCCCGACGCTCAGCGCCCAGGAGAACGTCGAGACCGCGCTGGTCCCGCTCCACATCAAGTCCAAGGACCGCGCCGAACGCGCCGCCGAGGCCCTGAAGTCCGTCGGTCTCGGCGAGCGGCTCGGCCACCTCCCCGGCGAGATGTCCGGCGGCCAGCAGCAGCGCGTCGCCATCGCCCGCGCCCTGGTGAAGAACCCCAAGGTGCTGCTGGCCGACGAACCGACCGGCAACCTCGACGAGTCGATGCGCGACGAGATCATGGACGTACTGGAGACCATGTGGAAGGAGCACGGGCTGACCTTCATCATGGTCACCCACGACTCGGCGATCGCCCGTAAGGCCCCGCGGCTCGCCACCATCCGCAAGGGCAAGATCAGCGTCCGGGAGAACAACGGCTCCTGACATACAGGAACAACATGGGTTCCTCACAGGCGACTTAAAGCAAAGTCGTGACAGAAACCCCTATTGAGGTACGTGATCACCCCCCGGCATACTGCGTCACCCGGGGGGTGTACGCGCACATGTACGAGACCACCCCCGGCCGGGTGAACACCGAAGGGCACCCGGTACCTCAGCTCCAGGGGGAGTTTTGCGCAGACAACAGAAGAGTGCGGGCGCGGCGACCGTCGCCGCAGCCGCGGCCGTGGTTCTCGCGGCGGGCCTGACCAGCCCGGCGTCCGCGAACGACGAGACGGGCGCGGACAGTGCCGGGGCATCCGGCGCGGCCTCCGCCCTCGCGGGCAAGCAGCGGATCACGCTGATCACCGGCGACCGGGTGACCGTGGACGCGAAGGGCCGGGTCACCGGCCTGGAGCCCGCAAAGGGCCGTGAGCACATACCCGTCCAGGTCCGCCAGGCGGACGGACACACCCTTGTGATACCCGCCGACGCGGCCCGGCTGGTCGCCACCGGCAAGCTCGACCAGCGGTTGTTCGATGTGACCGAGCTGAACACCTCCGCGTCCCGCAAGGCGCAGAAGAACGGCCTGAAGGTCATCGTCGGCTACCAGGGCGCCGCCGCCGCGGCCAAGGACGACGTACGGGACGCGGGGACCCTGCGCCGCAGCCTGAAGTCCCTGAACGCGGACGCCGTGCAGACGCCGAAGGACGACACCGCCGACCTGTGGGCCGCGGTCACCAACGGCGACAGCGCCGCCTCCGGCATCGCCACCGTCTGGCTCGACGGCGTCCGTGAGGTCGCCCTCGACAAGTCCGTCCCGCAGATCGGCGCCCCCCAGGCGTGGACCAAGGGCTACGACGGCACGGGCGTCAAGATCGCCGTCCTGGACACCGGCGTGGACACCACCCATGACGACCTCAAGGGCCAGGTCGTCGCGTCGAAGAACTTCACCGGTGCCGCCGACGCCACCGACAAGTACGGCCACGGCACGCATGTCGCGTCCATCGCGGCCGGTACCGGCGCCAAGTCCGGCGGCAGGTTCAAGGGCGTCGCGCCCGGCGCGCAGATCCTCAACGGCAAGGTCCTCGACGACAACGGCTTCGGCGACGACTCGGGCATCCTGGCCGGCATGGAGTGGGCGGCCGAGCAGGGCGCCGGCGTCGTCAACCTCAGCCTCGGCGGCGGTGACACCCCGGAGATCGACCCGCTGGAGGCGGCGGTCAACAAGCTGTCCGCCGAGCAGAACATCGTGTTCGCCATCGCGGCGGGCAACGAGGGCCCCCAAAGCGTCGGTTCGCCCGGCAGCGCGGACGCCGCCCTCACCGTCGGCGCCGTCGACGACCAGGACAAGCTGGCCGGCTTCTCCTCCACCGGCCCGCGCGTCGGTGACGGGGCGATCAAGCCGGACGTCACCGCGCCCGGTGTGGCCATCACCGCCGCGTCCGCGAAGGGCAGCCTCATCGCCCAGGAGGTCGGCGAGAACCCGGCCGGCTATGTGACGATCGACGGTACGTCGATGGCGACCCCGCATGTCGCCGGTGCCGCCGCGATCCTCAGGCAGCAGCACCAGGACTGGACGTCCGCCCAGATCAAGGGCGCGCTGACCGGCTCCACCAAGGGCGGCAACTACACGGCCTTCCAGCAGGGCTCGGGCCGTATCCAGGTGGACAGGGCGATCGCGCAGACGGTGATCGCCGACCCGGTCTCGGTCAGCTTCGGCACCCAGCAGTGGCCGCACACCGACGACACCCCGGTCACCCAGCAGGTCACCTACCGCAACCTCGGCGGCCAGGACGTCACGCTCAGCCTGTCCGCCACCGCCGTCAACCCCAAGGGCCAGGCGGCCCCCGCCGGGTTCTTCACCCTCGGCGCGACCAAGGTCACCGTCCCCAAGGGCGGCACCGCCTCCGTCGGCCTCACCGTCAACACCAAGCTCGGCGGCACGGTCGACGGTGCCTACTCGGCGTTCGTCACCGCGACCGGCGGCGGGCAGAGCGTCCGTACGGCCGCGGCCGTGACGCGTGAGGTGGAGTCGTACGACCTCACCGTCCGCCACCTCGACCGGGCCGGCGCCCCGGCGACGAACTACAACACCAGCCTGGTGGGCCTGACCGGCCTCGGCAAGGACTCCTACGAATCGGTCCACGACGCCGACGGCACCGCCACGGTCCGCGTCCCCAAGGGCACCTACGCGCTCGACGCAGCCCTGTACGCCGACCCGGACGATCTGAGCAAGGGCGCCGACTGGCTGGCCCAGCCCAAGCTGAGCGTCACCAAGAACACCACGGTCACCGTCGACGCCCGCAAGGCCAAGCCGGTCAACATCACCGTCCCGGACGCGGGCGCCACGTCCGAGTTCGCCGCACCGCAGTACACGCTCCAGGTGGGCGACTCCGCGTGGGGCTTCGGCTGGTGGCTGAACTCGTACACCAACTTCCGCACCGCGCACCTCGGCCCGCAGATCACCGACGGGTCGCTGTCGCAGCAGTGGGACGGCCACTGGGTCAAGGGCACCGGCACGCAGTGGTCCGTCACCGCCGGGTCGGTCGTCAAGCAGGTGGCCACCGGCTACACCAAGCACTACAAGGCCGCCGACCTGGCCACCGTCAAGGTGAGCGCGGGCGCCCCGTCGGCCGGCAAGACCGGCAGCGTCACCGCCGTCGGCTGGCTGCCCGGCCTGGGCGCCTCCGCGATCTCGGTCCCGCAGAAGCTGCCCGCGAACCGCACCCTGTATCTGTCCACGCAGGGCGGCGTCCTCTGGGACATCGACTTCGAGCAGTACGGCGCCCCCGACGCGAACGGCTTCCCGACCCTGGAGGCGGCCTACGGCGTCGCGGGCGAGGCAGCCTTCAAGGGCGGCAAGAGCTACAGCCGGACCGTCCACCGGGCCGTCTTCGGGCCCACCCTGACGAACGGCTTCGGCCTGTACCGGGACGTCAACGAGATCGGCGGCCAGATCCCGCTGTTCGCCGACTCCCAGCGCAACCCCGGTATCTCCCAGCTGACCTCGGCAGCCACCACCCTGTACCGCAACGGCACCAAGGTCGGCTCCCACACCGATCCGCTGCTGGGCGAGGAGGTCTTCAAGGTCCCCGCCGGTGACGCCGAGTACCGGCTGACGACCTCGGTCAAGCGCAGCGTCAAGGTCGCCGCCGCGTCCACCCGGATCGACGCCGGCTGGACCTTCCGGTCCAAGAAGACCACGGGCCCGGTCACCCTGCCGGCCTCCACGGCCCGCTTCCAGGCGCCGACCGGCGCCGACAGCAAGGTCACCGCGGGCAGCACGCTGTCCGTGCCGGTGGTCGTCGAGGGCGCCGCCAAGGGCGGCAACCTCAAGTCGCTGTCGGTGTACGTCTCGTACGACTACGGGCAGACCTGGAAGAAGCGGACCGTCACCGGCGGCAAGGTCTCCGTGAAGAGCCCGGCCAAGGGCAAGGCGGTCTCCTTCCACGCCAAGATCACCGACAAGCAGAACAACAAGTCGACGATCTCCCTCTACAACGCGTACTACGCGAAGTAGCGGCGACTGACCGACCCTGGCCTCCTGCCGGCCCGTGGCTGTTCTTCAGCCGCGGGCCGGTGGGGGGTGTACGCGGTTCTCAGACAGCCGCCCTGCTGGCGTCCGCCCCCCAGCTGGCCAGCAGACGCAAAGCCTCCGCCGACGGAGTATCCGGCTCGGCGTGATAGGTGATCAGGCACTGTTCGCTGTCCCCGGCCGGGTGGAACGACTCGTAGCGCAGCTCCAGCTCGCCGACCAGCGGATGACGCAGCAGCTTGATCCCGTGGGTCTTCTCCTTCACATCATGGGTGGCCCACAGCCGCCGGAAATCCTCGCTCTTCACCGACAACTCGCCCACCAGCGCCGACAGCCGCTGATCGTCGGGATAGCAGCCCGCGTCCATCCGCAGCAGGCAGACGATGTCGATCGCCTTCTGCTCCCAGTCGACGAAGAGGTCGCAGTAATCGGGGCGCAGAAAGGCCAGCCGCGCCCAGTTGCGCTCCCGCTCCGGCAGCGCGCCCCAGTCACCGAACAGCGCCGCCGCCATCGGGTTCCACGCCAGGATGTCGCAGCGCCGCCCGGTGATGTACGCCGGGACGGTGTCGAAGGTGTCGAGCAGTTGCCGCAGCGCGATCCGCACCTGCTGGGCGCCGCGCCCGGCCGGCTTCCTCTTGTGCTGCTTGGGCTTGGCCAGATGCGTCAGATGCGCCTGCTCGGCATCGCTCAGCCGCAGCGCCCGCGCGATCGCGCTCAGCACCTCCGCCGACACATTGCGGCCATTGCCCTGTTCCAGCCGGGTGTAGTACGCCACCGAGACCCCGGCCAGCTGTGCCAGCTCCTCGCGGCGCAGCCCCGGCACCCTGCGGTGCCGCCCGAAGTCCGGCAGCCCCACGTCCTGCGGCTTGAGCCGGGCCCGGCGGGTGCGCAGGAACTCGCTCAGCTCGGCCCGCCGGTCCGCTATGGCAGGTCTGTCCATGGAGTCCATGCCTCAAGTATTCCCGGTCGTACGCCCACCAGCCTGTCCCGGCCAGTAGTAGGCACAGCAAACGTACGCAAGGCCGTGACCTGGGTAAACAGGGGAGCCGCGCGCAGGCTGGGGTGAGTGTCCGGCGGAAGTCGGCCGGACACGCTCCGTCCTACGCAGAGGAGAACCCGGGCATGACCACCGTTGCCGCATACGCCGCCCCCGCCGCGAAGGCGCCCCTGGAGCGCACCACGATCGAGCGCCGGGCGGTCCGCGAGCACGACATCCTGATCGACATCGCCTTCTCCGGAATCTGTCATTCCGACATTCATCAGGCCCGTGAGGGCTGGGGTGAGGCCATCTTCCCGATGGTCCCCGGCCATGAGATCGCGGGCATCGTCGCCGAGGTCGGCCCCGGCGTCACCCGGTACGCGGTCGGCGACCGGGTGGGCGTCGGCTGCCTGGTCGACTCCTGCCGTACCTGCGGGAACTGCGAGGCCGGTCTGGAGCAGTACTGCACCGGCGGTGGTGTGGGGACGTACAACGCCATCGGCAAGGACGGTGAGCCGACGTACGGCGGCTACGCGCGGAAGATCGTCGTCGACGAGAACTACGTCCTGCGGATCCCCGAGGGCATCGGCCTGGACGAGGCGGCCCCGCTGCTGTGCGCGGGCATCACCACGTACTCCCCGCTGCGGCACTGGAACGCCGGCCCCGGCAAGAAGGTCGCCGTGGTGGGCCTGGGCGGCCTCGGGCACATGGCCGTCAAGCTCGCCCACGCGCTCGGCGCCGAGGTCACCGTGCTGTCGCAGTCCCTGCGCAAGCGGGAGGACGGCCTGAAGCTGGGCGCCGACCACTACCACGCCACCAGCGACCCCAAGACCTTCCAGGAGCTGGCGGGCACCTTCGACCTGATCGTCTCGACCGTCTCCGCGCCCCTCGACTTCGCCGCGTATCTGCGCCTGCTGCGCACCGACGGCGCGCTGGTGAACGTCGGCGCCCCCGAGGAGCCGATCTCGCTCAACCTGTTCGCGCTGATCGACGGCCGCAAGACCCTCGCCGGGTCGGGCATCGGCGGTATCCCGGAGACCCAGGAGATGCTCGACTTCTGCGCCGCGCACGGCCTGGGCGCCGAGATCGAGGTGATCCGCGCGGACCAGATCAACGAGGCGTACGAGCGGGTGCTGGCCAGCGATGTCCGCTACCGGTTCGTGATCGACGCGTCGACGATCTGAGGGAGCCGAGGGATCTTCTTCCCAGGTACCTGAGGTATCTGATACGCGGACACCAGCGGCGCCATCACCGCCCAGCACTACGCCTTCCTGGTCTCCGAGGACGACTTCGACGCCCTCTTCGGCCGCATCCGGCAGGCGGGAGTGACGTACTGGGCCGACCCCTACCACTCCCGCGAGGGTGAGATCAATCACCAGGACGGGGGCCGGGGCGCCTACTTCGACGATCCGAACGGGCACGTCCTGGAGATCCTCACGCGGCCCTGTGGGAGCGGAGGCGGAGGCGGGGCCGGAGGTTGAGGTGCGGGTGGGCGGTCGGTCCAGCTCACAGCTGCGTACCGAACACCTGCGTCCACCATGGGCCGCCCGCCCCCTCGTACACCCCCAGACCCGTCTCCTCCACCGAGCAGTTGAGGATGTTGGCGCGATGGCCGGGGCTGTCCATCCAGGACTGCATCACCTCCGCCGGGGTCTGCTGCCCCATGGCGATGTTCTCGGCGTAGGTGCTCCAGCGGTAGCCCGCCGCGGTGATGCGGTCGCCGGGGTCGGCGCCGTCCGGGTTGGTGTGGTCGAAGAAGTCCCGCGCGGCCATGTCGGCGGAGTGCCCCTGCGCCGCGCTGTCCAGGGCCGCGTTCTGCCGGACCGGCGAGCAACCGGCGTCGGCCCGCTCGGCGTTCACCAACTCCAGCACCTGGCCCGCGAACGTGGTCGGCGGCGCCTGCGGGGGCGGCGGGGGCGGTACGGAGGTCTTGCTCGGCGTGGGTTCGGGGGCAGGGGGCGTGCTGCTCGCGGACGGGCTCGGCTTCCTGGTGGGGGACGGTGAGGCGGACGGCGAGGGGGAGCGGGACGCGGACGGGCTCGGCGACGCCGAGGCGGAGGGGGAGGCGGAGACGGGCGCGGAGGAGGGGTCCGGGGCGGTGCGGGCGGCGGTGGCGTCGGCGTTCTCCCGGACGGCCGATGACGGTACGTCCGTCCCGTCGTCCGGCGTCAGCAGCGCGATGGTCCCGCCGCCGGTCACGAGCGCGGCGAACGCGGCCACGACGACCCGGCGGCGACGCCTGCGGCGCAGGGTGTGGCGCTGCTGGAGCCGGCCGGACCGGCCGCCACTGTCCGAGGCGAGGGTGACCGGGTCTTGGGGCGCGGTGGTGGTGAGGGGGTCTGGCGGCTCGGTCGTGGGGGTGGCGAGGGGGTTCTGTGGCCCGGTCGTGGGGGTGGTGAGCGGGTTTGGCGGGCCGGTTGGGGTGGGGGTGAGTGCATCTGCGGGCCAGGTGGGGGTGGTGCCCAGCTGGTCCGGCGGCGAGTTGGGGGTGGTGCCCAGCGGATCCCGCGGCGAGTTGGTGGTGGCGCCCAGCGCGTCCGGTGGCCAGATCGTGTCGGCGGCCCGTGCATCCGGGGGCCAGACACCGGTGCCGGCGGTAGCCAGATCCGGGCGTCCGATCGCCGTGGCGGCCAGCCCGGTTCCGACCGGTACCAGCGCGAGTCCGACCAGCAGGCCCTCGGCGGGGGCCAGCCCCTGGCCCAGCCCGCCGCACACCGTGCAGTCCCGGGTGTGCCGCACCAGTCGCTTGCGCCACAGCGCCGACGGCACCCCGTCCCAGTGCGCGACCGCGTCGCCCAGCAGCACACACCGGGGCACGGTGGCCAGCGCCCGCACCACCACCCGCGACGACTCCAGCTGCGTCTTCATCCGCTGCACCCGTACCGCGGTGTGCTGCGGGGACAGTTCCAGCGCGGCGGCGACCTCCGCCCGGCTCAGCCGCCCGGCGGCCTCCAGCCACCACAGCGACAGCAGCGCCCGGTCGTCGTCGTCCAGCCAGCGGCTCGCCTCGGCGACCTCCCGCCGCTGCCCGGCGAGTCCGAGCCGCAGGATCGCCAGGTCCACGAAGTCGGCGCCGGGATCGGGGACGTCGTACGCCTCGTACGCCTCGTGCAGCGAGTCCTGGACGACCGGCGCGGTCCGGTGGGCGTGCACATGGCCACGTATTCGATTCATCGTGATGGCGACCAGCCAGGACCGGAAGCGGTCCGGCTCGCGCAGCGAACCGAGCGAGTTCAGCGCCCGGATCATCGTCTCCTGGACGACGTCGTCGACATCGGCGTGGCCGTTCAGGGCCCGTCCGACGATGTTGTAGACGAGCGGCAGATACTGGGCGATCAGCTCCTGCCGGGCCCGCTGATCACCCTCCTGCGCCGCCCTGACCAGCGCAGCGGCACCCGCTCTCGCCCCGCCACTTTCCCCGCCCCTCGCTCCGTCTCCCACCCTGCCCTCGTCCCTGCCCACGCGCTCTCCTCCGGTCGACCCTGTTTTCGGCGTTCTCGGCGTTCTCGGCCGTCCCTTCCGACACACGGGAGACCTGGCGCGGGCGGCGGCGATAACAGAAAGGCGATAACAGAAATCTGAGTACGGGATCGTAGGGGTGTTCGAGCGGGAGCGCGGGACGAAACGGACGTGACGGTGCCCATGGCGGGCCGGGCCGGATGTCTGCTAAGGGGGGCCACCGGGGCACCCGAGCGCGCGGGGCCTACTCGACCTCGATGCCGTAGTCCCCGATGAGCTGCTCAAGCCCGCCCGCGTACCCCTTCCCGCCGAGGACGAAGTCCCAGTCGCCGCTGGTCCGCCGCCGGAAGGAACCGAGCACCAGGGCGGTCTCCCCGGCCCGTCCGTCGGACACCTCCAGCACGCCCAGCTCGCCCCCGGCCGGGTCCAGCAGCCGGATCCGGGCATCGGTGAAACCGGACAGATCGGCGTCCGGATTCACCTCCGGGTCCACGGCGGCCACCAGTACCAGCCGGTCGGAGCCCGTCGGCAGCGCGTCGAAGCCGACCCGGAGCGCGGCCTTGTCCGGCGGCGCGGCGAGGGCCGCGCGGACCGAGCCGTCGGGGGTGCGGGCGTTGTTGAAGAAGACGAAGTGGTCGTCGCCGAGCACCCGCTCGCCCTGGCAGACCAGCGCGCACACGTCCAGCGCGACCGTGCCGGACCAGGACATGCCGAGCGTGTTGTGGCCGCTGCCGGGGTCCTCGGGGGGCGGGGGAGCCGCTGACGGGGCCGGGGCGGGGGTGCGGCCGTTGTCGCCGAGCCGCCCGCGCAGCCCGTGGCGGTGCAGCAGATCGACGAGCTGGGGGCCGCCGACCAGCTCCAGCGGCTTGCCGTGCGCGAAGGCGTACGAACCGGGGCCGAAGCCCGACGTGGTCACCAGGACGCCCTTGTTGGCACCGGCGTCCTGGACCGTGCCGTACAGATCGCGTACGGCGGTGGGCGGCACGGTGGCGCGGTAGCGCTTGACCTGGACGACGATCTTCCCGCCCCGGATCGGCGCCGGATCCACCGCGTCGACGTCCACACCCCCGTCGTTCGACCGCGCGGTGGTCACCGCCCGCATGCCCATCGCCCGGAACAACTCGGCGACCAGCCCCTCGAACGCGACCGGGTCCATGGCGTACAGATCGGGTTCGTCACCCAGGTCGGGCGCCTGGTCGTCATGGGTGACGACCCCGCCGCCCACGTCGTCGGGCCGCCGCCCCGGCCGTACCGCCGTCAACTGGTCGGGGCGGGCGGCGAGCTGGCCGCGCAGCGCCTCGGTCAGACAGCTCACCGGGTCGACCTGGTCCAGACGCAGCCCGGCGAAGAGGGCGCGCGGCGCCATGACGGTCGCGAGCACGATCTGGGACCGGCGCCCGGTGGCGGGGTCGATCTCATCGACGAAGCCGTTGAGGGCGACGGACTCCAGAGCGCCGTACGCGTCGGATCGGTACAGCTCACGCAGCGTCAGCAGCACACACTGCGCCAGCACCTCCCGGTACAGCGTGCGGCGGCGGGTCACCGGGAGGGCCGTCTCCTTGTCCCGGTCCTCGCCGACGACGTACCGCACGGACTTCGCCTCGGGCACCACGGCGTACGGCGGCAGCTCCCAGTTCAGGACCAGTTGGCGCACCGCCGGGTCGTAGGCGGCGGAGATCTGGCGGGGGAAGTCGACGGGCCAGGCGGTGGAGGCGTACAGCGCGCCCGTGAAGTACTCGACGACCGCCTCCGGCTCCCGGCGCCGGACCCCCTCGGTCACCTCACCCACCCCGTCGTTGTGCCGCCGCACCTCGGCCCGCCGGCCCTCGGCCCAGCGCTCGTACTCGCGCTGCCGTTCCCCGAGTTGCCGCTGCCGCTGCGCCTCGGCGGCCTGGGCCGCGTGCCAGTCGTGCTCGAACCGGGCCCGCGCCTCGGCCTGCGCCCGCTCCCGCTGGTGCGCGGTCCAGCCGCCCTGCGCCGGGTAATGCGCCGGGTCCGGCATGGGTATCGGCCAGGCGAGCGCCCCGGGATCGAAGGGCGGTACGTCCAGCCCCCGCAGCATCGCGGACACCTCGAAGCCGGGCGCCTGACAGCCGGTCACCAGCAGCTGCCGCAACGCCTCGACCCGCGCCTCCAGCTCGTCGGTACGCCGCCGCGCCTCGGCGTGCCGCTGCTCCTTGTACTCCCGGACCGCTTGGTTGTGCCGCCGCTGCGCCAACTGCGCCTCGGCCCGCTGCCGTTGCGCCTCGGCCGCCGCCAGCCGCTGCTGCTGCCGCTGCATCTCCGCCCACACCCCGACCAGCCCGGCAGACCGCCGACTCATCCGCTCCCCGCCCTCCCACCCCACCGATGAATGATGTTTACCGTACGAGCTTGAGAACCGGGAGTTTCCCGTGGGCGCCGACAAAAGCGGGAGGTCCCGGCTGGTAGTGATGGTCGGGCGGCGGCCAGACATGGAAGCCGCCCGGCACCCGGAGGATCTTCATCTCGACGGTCCCGCCGGGTTCCTCGTCGGCGGGGTAGTCGGGGTGCAGCCACAGCCGCCGGTTCTCGTCGGCCCACATCGCCCAGGGGAGCGTGTAGGCGACGGTGCCTTCCGCCATGCCGGAGAGGGTGGTGGGCTGCATGTCCTCGGGGAGGAGGGCGGTGGGGGGAGGGCCGGGTTCGTAGGGGTCGGGGGTGTCGGGGGCGGGGCCGGTCGCCCTCTCCCCTTCTCTCCCCTCTCCCTTACCGAGGGCGATGACGAGGTCGCCGACGCCGTCCAGGATCCAGAGCTTGGGGGTCTGCCGGGTACGGGCGGCGTGCAACTCGGCACTGATGTACCGGTGCAGATCGAGGGCGGAGATCAGCCCGTCCGCGTCGAGGTCGGCGGCGCCGGTGCGCAGCCCGTGGACGAGGGCGGCGGTGAACACGGACAGGGCGCCTGCGCCACTGCCACCCGGGGCGACCTCGAAGGCGAGCTGGATCTCGTCGGTGGCGCTGATGACGACGGTGCCGCTGCCCCGGAAGAACCCGCCGAAGCCGATCCCGGCGCTGTCGCCGTCCCCCTTGGCCCCCGGCCGGATGGCCCCGCTGAAACAGCAGTCGAGCAGCAGCACCTTGCGGTCCGCCCGGCACCACTGGAGCTGTTCACTGACGAACGCGGCGGGCACGGCGTACGACTGGAGGAGCCGGGGTTCGCGCAGGGTGTCCGTACCGGCGAAGTAGAGCCGTTCGTCGTAGTCCTTGATGCCGTGGCAGGAGAAGTGGACGAGCAGTTCGTCGTCCCGCTCGGCGTCGGTGAGAAACCGCTGGAGGGTCCGCTGGATCGCGTAGGCGGGCTGGTCGACGACGGAGGTGACGTCGTAGCGCCCGATCGCCGGATCCGCCAGCACCCGGCCCAGCTCGGCGGCGTCCCGCGAGGGGGCCTCCAGCGGATTCCACCGGGTGTCCTCGTACCGCCCGGTGGCGACGAGCAGGGCCTTACGCGCCCCCATCGCCGTCGCCCTCCCCGGAACCGGCGGTTCTCTCCAGGAACCGGTCGATCAGCTCCTGCTGCTGCCCCGCCGAGAGCCCCGTCATCTCCAGGCTCTCGTCCGCGAACACCAGCTTGGCACTGCGCCCCGAGGCCCGCTCGGACCAAGCCTGCACCACGGCGACGACGGCGCCGATCAGCTGCGGGGCGAGCGTGAGCACCACCGTCCCGGCGAGGATCACTTCCCCGGCCTTGCTGCCGACGGGCGCGCTGCCGCCCCCGGCCGGCACGACGTCCCCCACCCGCCGCCGCACCAGCATCTCCCGCAACTGCCGTACGGCATCCGCCAGTTCCCGCTCATCGGACCCGCCCCCGGTACCCGCGACGATCCGGACCTCCGCGACGCTCATGCCGAACATCTTGGCAGAAAGGGGGAGTTGGGGGGTGGGGGTGGGACGGTCCGGGATCCGGGTTTTCGGCCTGCGTTTCCGGCCTGCGTTTCCGGCCTGCGTTTTTGGCCTGCGTTTCTGGGTGGCGGGTCCGGGCTGCGGGGAGTGATCGGCCGCCGCCCGGTCCGGTTGGGGGGCGAAGTTGACAGGGAAGGCGGAGGGCGGAGGGGGAGCCGGGATCTGCTGGGACTGCCTGCGGCAGGGCGGCGACGTCATCCGGGCGGTGGCCATCTTGGCCGCCGCCCGGAGTGCGCGCCCGCCCGCTCGTCCGGCTCTAGGCGCGCGTGCGCCTTGGTGTCCGGGACCGTTTCCGCTCGGCGGCCGTTGGTTCTGTGTTGTTCTGTGCGGTCCTGTGTGGTCCTGGGCGGTCATCCACCGGTCTTGGCCACGCCGATCGGGCAGGAGACGCCCGTGCCGCCGATGCCGCAGTATCCGGCCGGGTTCTTGTACAGGTACTGCTGGTGGTACCCCTCCGCCGGATAGAACGTGCGGTCCTGCGCCGGGAGGATCTCCGTGGTGATCGTGCCGTAGCCGGAGGCGGTGAGGACCTTCTGGTAGGCGGCGCGGGAGGAATCGGCGGAGGCGGCCTGCTCGGGGGAGTGGGTGTAGATCGCGGAGCGGTACTGGGTGCCGACGTCGTTGCCCTGGCGGAAGCCCTGGGTGGGGTCGTGGGACTCCCAGAACGTCTTCAGGAGCGACTCGTACGACATCACCTTCGGGTCGAAGACGACGCGGACCGCCTCGGTGTGACCGGTCAGGCCCGAGCAGACCTCCTCATAGGTCGGGTTCTCGGTGGACCCGCCCTGGTAGCCGACCAGGGTCGTGTACACGCCCGCCGGGAGCTGCCAGAACTTGCGCTCGGCGCCCCAGAAACAGCCCAGGCCGAAGTCGGCGACCTCCAGGCCGTCGGGGTAGGGGCCGCTGAGCGGGGTGCCGAGAACGGTGTGACGGTCGGGGACGCTGAAGGCCGGCTCCGGGCGTCCCCGCAGCGCCTGCTCGGGGGAGGGCAGCTGGGGCGTACGGCTGTGCAGGAACATCGCGGTCTCCAATCGGGGTCGACCACATCAACGTATGGCGGACCCCCGGAATTCCGGTCCGGAGGCGGTTCGGAGACGGTTCGGAGCCGGTCGGGCGGTGCCGCGAGGCTGGGCGGCCGGGGCGGGGGTGTGGCGTGCGGCGGCCGGGGGTGGGGGTGCGGGGCTCCTGGGGCGGTGGGCCCCGGGGGCGGGGGCGGGAGGCGGGGGCGGTGGTGCGGGGTTGGCGCGGACACGGGCCGCGGGGCCACCGGGGTCGGCGGCCGGGAACAGGCTCAGAGGCGTCAGTGGTGCACGGTGCTTGGCCCGCCGCCGGGGGTGGTGGTGTGAGGTTGCCGCGGACACGGGCTGCGAGGCCGCCACCGGGTCAGTGGCGCGGGGCCGCTGGGAACAGGGTCGGAGGCGTCAGCCGTGCACGGTGCTCGGCCCCAGCGCCGCCGGTCCGTCGGGGGCAGCGGCGCAGGCTCGTCGGCCGCAGCGGTCATCCGGGGTGGCGGCGCAAGCCCCTGCGGCTTCAGTGCGGCAGTGTCGCCGGGCAGTCCGGGGTTAGTGTCGCCGGGTCGGCGGGGAGGGGGTCGGAGGGTCGCTGGCCCGGCGGTGCAGGCACCTCGGCCGCACGGGCCATCCGGAGCGGCGGCGCAAGCCCCCGACTTCAGTGCGGCAGCGCTGCCGGGCTGTCCGGGGTCAGGTGGCGCCGAGCAGCTGGCGAGAGGGCTGGCGGGCCGCTTGCCCTGCGGCGCAGTCCCCTCCGCCGCCGGGCCATCCAGGGCTGCGACGCAATCCCCCGGTCTCAGCGCCGCAACGTCGCCGGGCCACCGAAACAGGGCACCCGGCCCCTGGCGTGAGCGGCGCGCAGGCCCCTCCTCCGCAGGCCCTTCCGCCACAGGGCCCCGGGCCTGCGCGCGCAATCCCCCGCCCTCAGCGCCGCAACGTCGCCGGGCCACCGGAAACAGGGCCGCCCGGCCCCCGGCGTCAGCGGCGCGCAGGCCCCTGTGCCACAGCCCCCGCCACAGGACCCCGGACCTGCGCCACAGGCCCCCAGACCTGCGCCACAGCCCCCCGCCTCAGTGCCGCAACGTCGCCGGGCTCCCCCCGTTCGCCTCGTAGCCCGCCACCGCCAGCGCGCGGTACACCGCGAATTCCGCCGCCGGGTCCGGGGACAGGGTCCAGGGCAGGGCGCCCACATGGCCGTCGACGTGGGTCAGCTGGGCCATGGCCTCCGCCCAGCGCTCGGAGCGGACCAGGAAGAAGATCAAAAGGTGGCGTACATGCGCGAGCATCGGGTCGTCCGCGCGGGCCGAGTGCACCGCGTGCAGCGCGCCGTGCACCGCCTTGGTGACCACCTGGCTCTGGTAGAAGCCCGCCACCAGATTGACCTCCGGCAGATGCTCGAACACCGCGAACAGGGGCATCGCCGCCAGCAGCGAGCCTCTCGGCGCCCGCGCCGCCGCCGCTTCCGCGAACGAGTACGCCAGCTCCCGCGAGCCGTGCCACTTCTCGCACCAGTAGTGCAGCGCCGCCAGATGCGCGCCCATGTGGTTCGGCGCCCGGTCCAGGATCTTCAGCCAGAGCTGCTCGAACTCCGCACGCGGATAGCCGAGCCCCCGCGCGACCGACAGCTCCACGATGTACGGGACCGGATCACCGGGGGCGAGCAGCGCGGCCTCGCCGCACGCCGCCCTCGCCTCCTCCATGATGATCCGGAAGTCGTCCGTGCCCGGCGTCGCCGTCCGCCACGCCTGCTGCACCAGGAACTCCGCGTGCACCGCGGCCCCGCCCGCGTCCTTCGGCTGCTCGGCGCGCCACACCCGCAGCCACTGCCCGCCGGGCGTCTCGCCCACGCCCCCCGGCCGCTGCTGAAGCTCCAGCGACGCCGCGCCCGCGAACGCCTGCACCCGCTGCCAGCGCAGCTCACCCCCCGCGCCCGTGCCCGCGAGCAACTGCGCCGCAGCGCGGTAGTCCTGCGTGCGCTGCACCAGGTCCAGGACGTCCAGCAGATCCTGGTCGGGGCCGGGCATCCGGATGTCCAGCTCCTCCTGCCGTACGAAGCCGTAGTTCGCGGGGTCGGCCGCGTCCGGGTGGCCGGGCGGGACCTGCTCGATGCCGCGCCGCCTGCGCAGGACGAGCGGACCCAGCACGAAGCCCAGCATGAGCAGCGCCATCAGGACCCAGAGAATCTCCATGCCTCAAGCGAACCAGACCGCGCCGACAATTGGCCAACCTGGCCCCCCGCCTGTGGATAACTCTCCGCCCACCGGCCGTCACGCCGACACCCGCCCCACGGGCGGACTACGCTCGGGGCCCATGAGCGACAGGCACATCAGTCAGCACTTCGAGACGCTCGCGATCCACGCGGGCAACACCGCCGACCCCCTGACCGGGGCGGTCGTCCCGCCGATCTACCAGGTGTCCACCTACAAGCAGGACGGTGTCGGCGGCCTGCGCGGCGGCTACGAGTACAGCCGCAGCGCCAACCCGACCAGGACCGCCCTGGAGGAGAACCTCGCGGCCCTGGAGGGCGGTCGCCGGGGCCTCGCCTTCGCGTCCGGACTGGCGGCCGAGGACTGCCTGCTGCGTACGCTGCTCAGCCCCGGCGACCACGTGGTCATCCCGAACGACGCCTACGGCGGCACGTTCCGCCTGTTCGCCAAGGTCGTCGCCCGCTGGGGCGTGGAGTGGTCGGTCGCCGACACCAGCGACCCCGCCGCCGTGCGCGCCGCGATCACCCCGAAGACCAAGGCCGTCTGGGTGGAGACCCCCTCCAACCCGCTGCTCGGCATCACCGACATCGCGGCCGTCGCCCAGATCGCCCGGGACGCCGGCGCCCGCCTGGTCGTGGACAACACCTTCGCCACGCCCTATCTCCAGCAGCCGCTCTCGCTCGGCGCCGATGTCGTCGTGCACTCCCTGACCAAGTACATGGGCGGCCACTCCGACGTCGTCGGCGGCGCCCTGGTCGTCCGCGACGAGACGCTCGGCGAGGAACTGGCCTTCCACCAGAACGCCATGGGCGCGGTCGCCGGGCCGTTCGACTCCTGGCTGGTGCTGCGCGGCGCCAAGACGCTGCCCGTGCGCATGGACCGGCACAGCGAGAACGCCGTGAAGATCGCCGACATGCTCACCCGGCACGCGCGCGTGACGCGGGTGCTGTACCCGGGCCTGCCCGACCATCCCGGTCACGAGATCGCCGCCAAGCAGATGCGGTCCTTCGGCGGCATGATCTCCTTCCAGGTCGAGGGCGGCGAGGAGGCGGCCGTGCGGGTCTGCGACCGGGCCAGGGTCTTCACGCTGGGCGAGTCCCTCGGCGGTGTCGAGTCCCTGATCGAGCACCCGGGCCGGATGACCCACGCCTCCGTCGCGGGCTCGGCCCTGGAGGTCCCCGCCGACCTGGTCCGGCTCTCCGTAGGCATCGAGAACGTGGACGATCTGCTGGGGGACCTCCAGCAGGCCCTCGCCTGACCCTCACCGATCCCCGGCCGCGCGGACGCGTTCTTCACCACCTCACCAGGGCGGAGTCGTCTCCGACGGCGGCTCCACCCACGGGCGCGCGGTCAGCGCCCATACGGCGAGGGCCACGGACGCGGCCAGGATCAGCAGCCACATCAGGCGCAGCGCGATCCGCCGGCGGCGCAGTACGCGGCTGCCCCGGCGCACGGCCTCCCGGTGCAGCTCCGGCGGCACCGGGGGCGGGCTCCGTCGCAGGATCCGGCGGGCGGCGGCCTCGCGGTCGGCCCGGCTCACCGCGTGCTCCTCATGAGGCCGCCGTCCTGGGCACCTGCGTCGCGGGGACCGGCCGTGCGGGCCGCCGGGGCGGGTGCAGCAGAGTCGCCGTGGCGCGGTCGCAGACGGCGCGGACCCGTTCGACGGGCAGGCCCAGCAGCGCGGCGGTCTGCTGCTCGGGGACCCCCTCGTAGAGCCGCAGGACGACGATCAGCCGCTGTCGCGGTGCGAGCCCGGCCAGGGTGCTGTGCGGATGCGGACGAGGCCGGCCGAACGCCCCGTACTCATGCCAGGCGGCGCGCGCGAAGCGGTCCGCGAGGTACTGGCGGGCCCGGCTGTAGGGATCCTCGCCGTGCAGGCGGTCCCAGGACGCGTACGTATGCGCGAGGGCGAGGGTGAGCAGGTGCCGCGCGCGCGGGTTGTCGCCGGGGAGTTCGGCGGTGAGCAGGGTGGCGGTGTGCAGCAGCCGGCCCGAGGCGCCCGCGACGAACGCCTCGAACTCCCGGTCCCGGCGCGCGCCATGCACCGTCGTACGCCGTTCTCGCACCGCGCCTCCCCCCTGGGGCCGATCGGCGGGACGGCTCAGGAAGCCGTCCGCCCTTCGCACTCATCTCGCACCCATGTCGCACTCATCTGAGGCCAGCCACGCCCCGCCGGTCAAGAACCGTGCATGGTCCGGTGCGGGGCGGGATGCGGCGGGTGCTGCGGGGGCGCCGGGGTACGGGCGGTGCGGCAAGGGCGCGTATCGCGCGCGGGTGGGCCGCTGGGCTCGACGGGAGGCCGGACCGGGAGGGGGCCGCCAGGCCGGGCCGCCCGGCCGGACCGGGCGGCGGGCCGCTCAGGTGCCGTTCGGTGATTCGGCCACCGGTTCGCCCTGGGCCGACATCCGGGAGGACAGCGCGCGGTTGAAACGGGTGAGGAGCGTGCAGAACGCCTCGCGCTCCTCCGGCGCCCAGTCCTCGGTCAGCTCGGCCATGAGCCGGCGCCGCGAGGAGCGCACCTCCTCCAGCCGGGAGAGCCCGCGCGGGGAGAGCTGGAGCACCACCGCGCGGCCGTCCTCGGGGTGCGAGGTCCGCTTGACCAGCCCGGTGTCGACCAGCGGGGCCACCTGCCGGGTGACCGTGGAGGAGTCGATGCCCATGCTGGAGGCGAGTGCCTTGACGCCCATCGGGCCCTCTTTGTCGAGGCGGTTGAGCAGCAGATACGCGGCGCGGTCCATGGAGTTGCGCACCTGACCGACTCCGCCGAGCCGGGTCTGTTCGGCACGGCGTGCGAACACCGCGACCTCGTGCTGCATCGTGTCGAGGAGACCGGTGTCACCGACGGTCGTCATGTCCATCGACATGTCAGGTGTTGTGGGCATGGCCGGAGGCTCACTTCATGCTGGGTGCCAGGTTGGGGGACAGGGTACGCGGCTGGAGGGTGGGCCGTACCGACGCTGCGAAAACCGGTCTCGGTGCTTGGTCACACCCGCGCGCGCCGCCTGTGAACTGCGAGACTTGAGCCATGAACCACCGCAGGCCCCCCCCTCTCGCGCCGGTCACGCTCGATGATGTACGCGGCGCGCAGAAGATGCTGTCGGGTGTGGCGCGGGTGACCGCCATGGAGGGCAGCCGCTATCTGACCCAGCTGGCCGGCTCCCCGGTGCACCTCAAGTGCGAGAACCTCCAGCGGACGGGTTCGTTCAAGCTGCGCGGCGCCTATGTGCGGATCGCCGGGCTGCTGCCGGAGGAGCGGGCGGCCGGGGTGGTCGCGGCGAGCGCCGGCAATCACGCACAGGGCGTGGCCCTGGCGTCCTCCCTGCTCGGGGTGCGGGCGACGGTGTTCATGCCGCAGGGCGCCCCGCTGCCCAAGATCAGCGCGACCCGGGAGTACGGCGCCGAGGTGCGGCTGCACGGTCAGGTCGTCGACGAGACACTGGCCGCCGCGCAGGAGTACGCCCGCACGACAGGTGCGGTGTTCATCCACCCCTTCGACCACCCGGACATCATCGCCGGACAGGGCACGGTCGGGCTGGAGATCCTGGAGCAGTGCCCGGAGGTCCGCACGATCGTCGTCGGGATGGGCGGCGGCGGGCTCGCGGCGGGGATCGCGGTCGCCGTCAAGGCGCTGCGGCCGGACGTACGGATCATCGGGGTGCAGGCGGAGGGCGCGGCGGCGTATCCGCCGTCGCTGGCGGCCGGGCGTCCGGTCGCGATCGGGCAGCCGGCGACGATGGCCGACGGCATCAAGGTCGGACGGCCGGGGGATGTGCCGTTCGCGATCTGCGCGGAACTGGTGGACGAGGTCCGTACGGTCTCCGAGGACGCGCTGTCGGCCGCGCTGCTGCTGTGCCTGGAGCGGGCGAAGCTGGTCGTGGAGCCGGCCGGGGCGAGCCCGGTCGCCGCGCTGCTGAGCGACACCGGCGGCATCGGGGGACCGGTGGTCGCGGTGCTGTCCGGCGGCAACGTCGATCCGCTGCTGATGCAGCGGGTGCTGCGGCACGGGATGGCCGCGCAGGGCCGCTACCTGGCCGTTCGGCTCCGGCTGACCGACCGTCCTGGCGCCCTCGCCTCGCTCCTCGGGGCGTTGTCAGTGGTGGACGCTAACGTCCTCGATGTGAGTCACGTACGGACCGATCCACGGCTCGGGCTCACGGAGGCGGAGGTGGAGCTGCACCTGGAGACCAAGGGGCCGGTGCACTGCGCCGAGGTCGGCAGGGCCCTGCGCGAGGCGGGGTACACGGTCATCGACTGAGCGCCCGGGGCGGAGAAAGCCCAGGTCAGCGCCTTCTTGTCCCCCGTGCAGGGGAATCACGGAAAACCACGTTGTGAGACGCGATACATCGCGTTATGGTGTGTCGCGTGGCACTGATCTCGCCATCCGCCGGGCGGCCAAGACCGCCCCTGTCCACATTCCTCTCGAAGTTCCTCTCGAAGTTACTCGAACCAACCATGACCCTGTGGAGACTCATATGCCAGGCGCCATCTACGCCGAAGGTCTGGTCAAGACCTTCGGCGACGTAAGGGCACTGGACGGCGTCGACCTCGATGTCCCGGAAGGCACCGTCCTGGGCCTGCTCGGGCCGAACGGCGCGGGAAAGACCACCACCGTACGCTGTCTGACCACCCTGCTGCGCCCCGACAGCGGCCGGGCCGTCGTCGCCGGGATCGACGTCCTCAAGCGGCCCAACGACGTCCGGCGCTCCATCGGCCTGTCCGGCCAGTTCGCCGCGGTCGACGAATATCTGACCGGCCGGGAGAACCTCCAGATGGTCGGCCAGCTCTATCAGATGAAGGCCAAGGCCGCGAAGGTCCGCGCCGCCGAGCTGCTCGACCAGTTCAATCTCGCGGACGCGGCCGACCGGCCCGCCAAGACCTACTCCGGCGGTATGCGCCGCCGGCTCGACCTGGCGGCGGCCCTCGTGGTCCGCCCCCCGGTGATGTTCATGGACGAGCCGACCACCGGCCTCGACCCCCGCAACCGCCAGCAACTGTGGGAGGTCATCAAACAGTTGGTCTCCGGCGGTACGACGCTCCTGCTCACCACCCAGTATCTGGAGGAGGCCGACCACCTCGCCCATGACATCGCGGTGGTCGACCAGGGCCGGGTGATCGCCCGGGGCACCTCCGACCAACTCAAGGCCCGCACCGGCGGCGAGCGCGTCGAGGTCGTCGTGCACGAGCGGGACGACATCGCCACCGCCTCCGAGGTGCTGCGCGGCTTCGGCAAGGGCGAGACCACGGTCGAGCAGCACACCCGCAAGCTCACCGTCCCCGTCACGGGCGGCGCCAAGCTGCTCGCCGAGATCATCCGCGATCTCGACACCCGGGGCATCGAGATCGACGACATCGGCCTGCGCCGCCCGACTCTGGACGACGTCTTCCTCTCCCTGACCGGCCACGTGGCCGAGGAGAACGACACGGGCACCGGCGCGGCGGACGCAGAACAGGGCGACCGTAAGGCCCGCAAGCAGAAGAAAGAGGAGGCCGCGCAGTGAGCGCCGTCAAGGACGCGGTGGCCATCGCCCCGCCCACGAACCCGGTGGTCCAGTCCATGCGGGACTCACTGGTCGTCGCCAAGCGGAACCTGATCCGCATGTCGCGCATCCCCGAGATGATCATCTTCGGCCTGTTCCAGCCGATCATGTTCGTCGTCCTCTTCAGCTATGTCTTCGGCGGCTCCATGGACATCGGGGGCACCACCGACCCCGCCGTCTACCGCGAGTTCCTGATGGCGGGCATCTTCGCGCAGACCGTCACCTTCGCGACGGCGGGCGCGGGCGCGGGCATCGCCGACGACATGCACAAGGGCCTGATCGACCGCTTCCGCTCGCTGCCGATGGCCCGTGGCGCGGTCCTCACCGGGCGGACCCTGGCCGACCTGGTACAGACGGCGCTCACCCTGTTCGTGCTCGCGGTCGTCGCCCTGCTGGTCGGCTGGCGCACCCACACCAGCTTCGGCGAGGTGCTCGGCGCGTTCGGCCTGCTGCTTCTGCTGGGTTACGCGTTCACCTGGGTCGGCGCGCTGATCGGCCTGTCCGTGCGCACCCCCGAGGCGGCCACCTCCGGCGGCCTGGTCTGGCTGTTCCCGGTCACCTTCGTGTCCAACGCGTTCGTGGACAGCAGCCGCATGACCCCCTGGCTCCAGCACGTGGCCGACTGGAACCCCTTCAGCGCGACGGTCCAGGCCTGCCGAGAACTCTTCGGCAACCCCGGGGTCTCCCCGTCGGACGCCTGGCCCATGCAGCACCCGGTCTGGGCGTCACTGATCTGGTCCGTCCTGATCATCGTGGTGTTCCGGACCCTGGCGGTACGCAAGTACCGCAGCGCGGGCGGTTGACCGGACCGCGTACGCGAGGCGGGGACCCCCGGAAGGGCCAGGACCGGACCACCGGTTCCTGGCCCTTCGCGCGTGCCCGGGCCACATCCCCCATCGCCACGGCCTGCCGACGGGGCCGGGATTCCGCCCCCGTGGCCGACTGGCCGATGCCCGGACGAGGTGGTCCGATGCCGCCGAAGTGACCTTGGGCCGAGCCCTGGCGCGGGCCCTGGACAACGCAACGGACCGACTTCGGGCCGCCGCCACCGTCAGCACCCATGCGGGCTGTCCCCGCGACGCGGAAAGCTCTCGGATGCCCGAGAACTCGCCGCGAAGGGGGCCGAGGAGAGGAGATGAAGCCGCGAATGCCGCGAGCCACGCCCGCCGAACCGGGCCTGGGGACGGCTTCTGCTCCGCCTGTCGGCCGCCCGCCGGTTTGGTCATGGATCGACGCCGATGGACTGACGGACCGGCGAGGTCGGCGTTGTGATGGGGCACGACGGACCGGCGAGGTCGGCGACGTCGGCGTAGTGGTGAGGCACCACGGACCCGACCGAGTGCAGCTCCGCCCACTTCGCGCAGGGGACGGGAGATCGCAACGCCCACCCCGACGCTCGGCGGCCACCCGACACTCAGTGCCCGCTCGCCTTTCAGGACCTGCCCGCCCCTCAGAGGCCAGCCCAGCCCCTCAGAGGCCCGCCCCGACTCTCAGAGCCCGCCCCGCCCCTCGGCGCTCGCCCCGGCCCCGACCGTCTGACACGCGTCCGGGACGTCCTCGCCCCCGTCCGCCGGCGTCACCGTCGCCGTCGCCGCGATGACGGCGTCCAGGGTGTCCCGTGCGGTCAGCAGGTCGGCGACGGCCTCGTTGATGCGGTCACGCTCCCGGTGCAGGTCGGGCAGCATGCCGGAACAGACCGGCGCCAGGATCTTCCCGTCGTCGACCATGCACGGCATCAGTTCGGCGATCGTGGCGGTGCCCAGACCGGCACCGAGCAGCATGCGGATGCCCCGGACGGTGGCCACGTCCTCTTCCGCGAACTCGCGATATCCGCTGGGCCGCCGCGTCGGCCTGAGCAGCCCCTGCTCCTCGTAGTAGCGCAGCAGGCGCTGGCTGACCCCGGTCCTCCGCGAGAACTCCCCGATACGCATGTGACGACCACCACGTTCATTTGACTCTCACATCGATGTGAGACAGCAGTCTATTCGGCATGACGAACCAGCGATCAGCAAGCCCGCAGCCCGCACCCGTCACCGTCATCGGCCTCGGTCCCATGGGCCTCGCCCTCGCCGCGACGCTGCTGGAGCACGGCCACCCCACGACCGTCTGGAACCGCACCCCGCAGAAAGCCGACACCCTCGTCTCCCAGGGCGCCCACCGCGCGGCGACCGTCGCCGAAGCCGTGTCCGCGAGCCCCGTCACGATCCTGTGTCTCAAGGACTACGAGACCATGTACCCGCTACTCGACCCCGCCGGTGACGCCCTGAGGGGCCGCGCACTGGTCAACCTCAACTCCGGCACCCCGAACGAGGCACGCGCCGCCGTCGCCTGGGCGGCAGAGCGGGCCGTCGGCTATCTGGACGGCGCGATCATGGTGCCGCCGCCGCTCGTCGGGCACCCCGGGTCCGTCTTCCTCTACAGCGGCCCGCAGGACGTCTTCGACGAGTACCGGGTGACGCTGGCGAGCATGGGCGACCCCCGCTACCTCGGCGCCGACCCCAGCCTGGCGGTCCTGTACAACGCGGCCCTGCTCGACATGATGTACGCGACGATGAACGGCTTTCTGCACGCCACGGCCCTGGTCGGGTCGGCGGGCGTACCGGCGGTCACGTTCGCCGATCTCGCGCTGAAGTGGTTCATGCCCTCGGTGGTGGACCCCGTCCTCACCGGGCGGGCACCCGACCTGGACCAGGGCACCTACCCCGGCGACGCGGGCACCATGGAGATGAACCTCAACGCGCTCACCCACATCACCCGCACCAGCGTGGAACAGGGCATCCACTCCGACCAGCCGAGGCTGATGCAGGCCATCGCCGAGCAGGCGATCACCGACGGCCATGGCGGCGAGAACTATCTGGCCGTGTTCGAGGTCTTCAAGAAGGCGGCACAGGTGTCGTGACGGCGGGCCCGGACCGTCGCCCCGGCCAGAACAGGCCCCCAGCCAGGACAGGGCCCCCGGCCAGGACAGGGCCCCCGGCCACGACAGGCCCCCCCGCCCAAGACAAGGCCCCCGGCATCCCGCAGGATGCCGAGGGCCCAGGGCGATGCGTCAGATCAGGCGCTGTACGGGACCGCCTTCAGGATGCGTACGGACGCCTTCCTGCCGTTGGGCAGTTCGTACTCCGCGTCCTCGCCGACCTTGTGGCCGATCACGCCGCTGCCCAGCGGGGACTGCGGCGAGTAGGTCTCGATCTTGGAACTGGCGTATTCGCGGGACGCGAGCAGGAAGCTCAGGGTGTCGTCCTGGTCGCCGTCGAAGGCGATGGTGACGACCATCCCGGGCGCCACGGTGCCGTCCGTCGAGGCCGGTGCCTCGCCGACCTGGGCGTTCTCCAGCAGCTGAGTCAGCTGGCGCACGCGCAGCTCCTGCTTGCCCTGTTCCTCCTTGGCCGCGTGGTACCCGCCGTTCTCGCGCAGGTCGCCCTCTTCGCGCGCGGCGGCGATCTTGGCGGCGATCTCCGTGCGCGCACGACCAGTAAGGTAGTCAAGCTCTTCCCTGAGCTTGTTGTACGCCTCCTGGGTCAGCCAGGTGACGTTCTCGCTGGTCTGGGTCACAGGGTGCTCCTCGTCGGTACTGGGAATACAAAGCATCGCCCTACCCAGAAGGATGTTCCTTCCTGAGTGGGCGAAACCACGAGCCTAACAATTCAAGAGCGGGAGGGGGAGGACATAAGTCACCAAAATCCCGTCAACGCAGGTCAGCGAAGAGGTATTGCTCGCGGCGTCAGTCGGGGACAGTCCGCGCCGGTCGGAGACACTCCGCGCCGGTCGGACACTCCGCGTCAGTCGGCCTGACAGCCGAGCAGCTCGGCCGACGTGGCGGCGGCCGTCGTCCGCAGCGTGACCACCTCGTCGAGACTGGTGGCGTCCCCGTCGAAGCGGAAGTCGGCGCGGCCGACCTCGGCGCCGTCCTCCGACTGGGAGCGGACCGTGCAGTAGCCGACGGCACCCGCGTCCTTCTCCACCTTCAGCCGGACCTGCACCGCGTCCTCGCCCAGCTCGAAGCTGATCATCTCGCCGCTGATCTTGTTCTGGCCGACGTAGTGATAGGCGAAGTAGCCGAGCAGGGCGAGCAGCACGGCGCCCAGGGAGGCGCCGACGACCTTCAGGGTGCGGTCCGCGCGCTCGTCCGAAGCCCGGCCGTAGCGGCCCTGGGGCGGTCGCGTGCTCACCGTACTCATGATCGTCCTCTCGGCCACGGGCGGGACCGGCCCGAAGTCGAGTCCCGGACGCTGTCCCAAAAGGGGCCCCGGAGTCGGACTCCGGAATTATTGGCCCTCCGATTCGGTCACTATAGAAGCCGCCCGCCCGACACCGGACCCCCGCCCCCGCCCGACGTGACGGGCCGGCAACCGTCCGTCGCGCCCGGTCACCCCGGGCGCCCTGTTGACTGAGGAATGAGTCTTGACTGACCAGCTGCGACTGATGGCCGTGCACGCGCATCCCGACGACGAGTCGAGCAAAGGCGCGGCGACCATGGCGAAGTACGTGTCCGAGGGGGTGGACGTGCTGGTCGTGACCTGCACGGGCGGTGAGCGCGGCTCCATCCTCAACCCCAAGCTCCAGGGCGACACCTACATCGAGGAGCACATCCACGAGGTGCGCAAGCGGGAGATGGACGAGGCCCGCGAGATCCTCGGGGTGAAGCAGGAATGGCTGGGGTTCGTGGACTCCGGGCTCCCCGAGGGCGACCCGCTGCCGCCGCTCCCCGACGGCTGCTTCGCGCTGGAGGACGTCGAACACGCGGCCGGTGAGCTGGTGCGCAAGATCCGCTCCTTCCGGCCGCAGGTGATCACCACGTACGACGAGAACGGCGGGTATCCGCACCCGGACCACATCATGACCCACAAGATCTCGATGGTGGCCTTCGAGGCGGCGGCGGACACCGAGCGGTTCCCGGAGGCGGAGTACGGACCGGCGTACCAGCCGCGCAAGCTGTACTACAACCAGGGCTTCAACCGGCCGCGCACCGAGGCGCTGCACAAGGCGCTGCTGGACCGGGGCATGGAGTCGCCGTACGGGGACTGGCTGAAGCGGTGGGACGAGTTCGGGCAGCGGGAGCGCACGCTCACCACGCATGTGCCGTGCGCCGACTTCTACGAGATCCGCGACAAGGCGCTGATCGCGCACGCCACCCAGATCGACCCGGACGGGGGCTGGTTCCGGGTGCCGCTGGAGCTGCAGAAGGAGGTCTGGCCGACGGAGGAGTACGAGCTGGCGAAGTCCCTCGTCGAGACCTCCCTCCCCGAGGACGACCTCTTCGCGGGCGTCCGGGACAATGCCTGACATGAGCGCAAGCGCAAGCCTGGCAATGACGCACTTCGTCACCTTCGCCGCCAACGAGGTCGACGAGGACAAGGTGACCCCCGGCGTCCTCGGCTTCATCGTCTTCGCGGTGATGGCCGTGGCCATCTGGGGCCTGATGAAGTCGATGAACCGCCGATTGGGCAAGGTCGACTTCGAGGAACCGGCGCAGGACCCGGCGGAGGCCCCGTCGGGCGCCCCGTCCGACGCCGACGGTTCCCCCACGAAGACGGCGCAGCAGGCGAAGACGGCCGGTGCCACGCAGCCGGGCGGCGACGCCAGAGCGTAGACACCGGGAACATCGGGGACACAGGGGACATAGGGGACCGGGGAACCGGCACGGCGGACACGCACCCCCACCCCCATTCCACCCCCATTCCACCCCCACCCCCGCCCACCCTCAGGACTCCACGGCCACCCCCACCCCCATGACCTCCCGCGCGTGGCGGCTCGGGACCATGCCCAGGCGCCACGCCTGCCAGCCGGTCTCCAGGGTGATGCCGCGCTCCAGGAGCAGCTGGTACGTGTCGAGGTAGGAGTCGAGCTTCGGGTCGCGGGTGGCGTGGGAGGTGCGGGAGAGCTGGGCCAGTTCCTCCTGGGCGACGGCGGTGCCGACCTCCACGCCGCCCGGGGCCGCGTAGGGCAGCAGGGTGCAGCGCAGGAAGCGGGCCCAGTCCTCGCCGCGGCGGTCGCCGTACGAGGCGAAGAGGCCGGCCGCCTCCTCGCACAGGGCCAGGGCCTGGGGCGTACGGGAGTTGCCGGCGTCGACCACGGCCAGCTCCAGGCAGGTCCACGCCTCCCCGTGGGCGACGCCGATGCGCTGGAAGTCGGCGCGGGCGTCGACCAGGAGCTGGCGGGCGAAGCCGGAGTTGCGCAGGGAACCGGTCTGGGCGGCCCGCTGGTCGCGGGTGACCCGGGCCGAGTGGTGGCGGGCGCAGGCGAGCCCGTAGACGTCCCGCATCCGGGAGAACATCGTCCGGGAGCGTTCGAGATCGCGGACCGCCTGGTCGCGGTCGCCGTTCTCCTCCAGGGCCTGGCCGAGGTAGTACAGGGTCCAGGCCTCACCGCGGGCGTCCTCGTTCTCGCGGTGCCGGGCGGCGGCCGCCCGCAGTTCGTCGACCGCCGGGGACGCGTCACCGGCGACCAGCCGGGCCCGGGCCAGCTGGGTCAGGGCCCAGGCCGTGCCGCGCGCGTCGCGGGTACGTTCGTACAGCTCCAGGGCGGATTGCAGGGCGGTCTCGGCGCGGGGTACGTCGCCGAGCCGGACGTACAGCTGGCCCAGCTGGTAGTGCGCCCATGCCTCGCCGTGCACGGACTCGCCCGCGCGGTGCAGGGCCAGGGAGCGGGTGAGCAGGTCGAGGGCCTCGGCGAGATGGGCGCGGTCGCGTTCGACGGCGGCCAGCGCGTGCATGGTCCAGGCGCGGTCGGTGGCCAGCTGCGGGGCCGCCTGGAGGTCGAGCGCCTCGCGCAGCTTGGCCGCCGCCTCCACCAGATTGCCCTGGTGGTGCAGGGTGATGCCGAGCGAGCACAGGGCGCGGGCCGCCCCCGCGTCGTGCTGCGCCTCCATGTAGAGGTCCACGACCGAGGTGAGGGTGGTGCGGGCCTTGTCCAGTTCGCCGAGCTGGCGGGCCGCGATGCCGGTGCGCCACTGCACCGAGCGGATCAGCAGGCCCTGGTCCACGGCCTGCGCCAGCTCGTTGATCTCGCCGAGCCGGTACAGGTCGCCGCGCAGCAGGCAGTAGTCGCACAGCGCGCCCAGCAGATTGAGCACCGCGCCCTGGTCGACGCCCTCGGCGTGCCGCAGCGCGGCCGTGATGAAGCTGGACTCGTCGTCCAGCCAGCGCAGCGCCTCGTCCAGCGAGGTGAAGCCGTGCGGGCCGAAGCGGTCCGAGCGGGTGGACATGTTGCCGTCGACCAGACGCAGTACGGAGTCGGCGAGTTCGGCGTAGTTGACGATCAGCCGTTCCTGCGCGGCCGTGCGCTCCGCCGCCTCCTCCTCGTCCAGGAGGCGGGCCTGGGCGAATGCGCGGACCACGTCGTGCAGCCGGTAGCGGTCGCCGCGCACCTGGTCGATGAGGCCCGCGCGGGCCAGCGCCGTCAGCCGGCGGCTCGCCTCCGCCTGGTCGGTGGCCAGCAGGGAGGCCGCCGCGGCGGCGCCGAGCGAGGCCCGCCCGGCCAGAGCGAGCCGGCGCAGCAGCCGCCGGGCCGGTTCGGGCTGGTCGGTGTAGCGCAGCCACAGGGCGCGTTCGACCGGGTCGACGGGGCCGTACGCCTCCAGGTCGGCGGCGAGCCGGCGGGGGGTGCGCGGGCCGAGCGAGGAACCGGCGACGCGCAGCGCGAGCGGCAGCCCGCCGCACAGCTCGGTGATCCGGTCGCCGGACTCGGCGTCGTAGGGCCCCGAGCTGTCCTGCGCCGCGGCGCCGAGCAGTTCCTCCGCACCGGCCGCCTCCAGGGGCCGTACGGGCACGTGGTGCACGGACGCCTGGAGGCCGGGCGGGAGGGTGAGCGGCTCGCGGGCGGTGACCAGGACCAGGCTGTCGGAGCGCTCGGGGACCAGGGTGCGGATCTGCTCGGGGTCGAAGGCGTCGTCGAGGACGATCGCGACCGGGACGCCGGTCAGATGCTGGTGGTACAGCTCGCTGAGCCGTCGGACCTGCTGGTCGGCCGACGAGCGTTCCCGGAAGAGCAGTTGCTCACGCGGGGCGCCGAGCCGGTTGAGCAGATGCAGCAGGGCGTCGCGGGTGGACAGCGGTGGCTCGTCCGCGGTGTCGCCGCGCAGGTCGACCACGCAGGCGCCGCGGAACTGGTCCCTGAGGTCCTGCGCGGCCCGTACCGCGAGGGTCGTACGTCCGCTGCCGGGCGGGCCGTGCAGCACGACCACCGTCGGGCGGGTCTGGGTGCTGGCCCGGCCCGCCTGCACCCACTGCCGGATCCGCCCCATCTCCTGGCGCCGCCCCGCGAACGGCCCGGTGGCCTCCGGCAGCTGACCGAACGACTGCTCCAGCACGCTCCGCCCGCGCGCCGCCCCGCTCTTGTCGGCGCCGCGCAGCTGGGGCCCCGTCTTCTTGGGCCCGGTGGAGGCGGCCAGCACCCGCTGCTGGTCCAGGAAGGGCCGGATCCCGCGTACCTCCAGCGCGGTCAGCCACTGGAGCCGCAGCTGTTCGGCGCCGCCGGGCTGCCCCTCGGCGCCGGCCCGGTGGTGCGCGGCCGGCAGATGCGCGCCGGCCACCTTCACCACCGTCGCCGCGGCGCCGACGACCCCGACGGCCACGCCCGCGCCGACGGCCGTGCTCGTCGTCGTGCCCAGCACCAGGTCGGCCACCACGGCGGCGACCGCGCCGACGCCCGCCACCAGCAGCGGGGTTCCGCCGCCGTCACGGGCGTAGCGCTGGCCGAACGTCAGCCGCGCGGCGGCCGACTCGTCCAGCGCCCGGGTGTACGCCGCGTACTCCTCGGCGGCGTTCTGCGCCATCGCGTCGAGCGCGCCGCGCGCCCGTGACATCAGCACTTTCGGGTCCGTACGGCCCCCGGAGCGCCGTACCTCTTCCTCCACAGCCCGAGCCAACAGCCTCTCGGCGTCGACCCGCTGACTGTCCCGCATGTCCCGTCCCCCTCCGACAGCACCACCTATGGGTGGTCAAGTGTGCTGCCCCGGGCGTGCCGGGGCGAGGGGGCGGACGGGGTCCGCATGGGTGTGGAGGGGGTGTGAATGCGGTGGGGTGGGGGGCTGGGGGTGTGGGTGGCGGTGCGTGGTGGTGCCTGGCGGTCCCGGGGCCGGGGGTCGGCTTCCGTCCTCCGCGAGGTGGTTGACCGGTTGAGCGGTGGTGGCTTGGGCCGGTGCGTTCGTACGGCCGTCGAGGAGCGTTGCCGGTGGACGGGCGTCGGCGCGGGCTGGTCGCGGGACCGGGCGGCTGACCTGCCGACCCTCCGACCCGCCGGACGGCCGACCCGGCTCAGCGCAGCCGCCCGCCCGGCCGCCACGCCCAGAAGGTCCGCCCCCCGGTCGGCGGTCGGGTGGGTCAGCGTACGAGGATCAGTCCGCAGCCGTACGCGCGTGCGTGGCCGATTCCCTGGGTGAGGGCCGCGACGAATGCCTTGGGGTCGGTGACCGTGAGGGTGCCTTTGATCTCTGCGCGGGCGATGCGTAAACCCTTGTGCGGTGCAGGGCTGGAGACGCGCGGGAGCATGCGTACGGCGATCCGGTCGGTATCGGTGTCCGCTCCGATGCGCGTGACACCGTCGGGGGCGGTCGCGGGTTCCCCGGGCGGCTGGAGGCGGCGCGCGAACCACCCCTTCACGTGTTCGGGGCGGGTGTGGGGGACGCGGGTGCCCCGGGTCTTCGGCGCAGAGCCCGGCGGAGGCGGAATGCTGCGGACCGGGTTGACGACCGTGCGGAAGGCGACCTGGTCGCCGGGGTGGAAGGTGCGGTCGATGGTGAGGGGCTCCGGCTTCTCGGCCAGGGCCGCGCGGGGGATGCCGCTCCAGTCGGCGGGGAGGGACGACTGGACCACCAGGTTGAGCCGCGCCTGACGGAGGTCGACGGCCCAGGTCGACAGGATGCCCATCTGGGCGCGCGGGTCCGGGCTGCCGTCGTCCAGCCAGCCGGGGAAGCCGCTCATGACGGTCCGGTGCATGTCCTGTGCGTCGATGAGCGATTTGGCGGCGAACGGATGCCGGGAGTCCAGGGTCAGCAGGGTCTGCGCGGCGACGAACCTGGCGGCCCCACCCGCGCCCGACGGCGCGTTCGACTCGGTGGCGGTCGTGTTCACAGGATGATGTCCCATCCACGGGCGTGTGCGGCGATGGTGATGCGGCGGCGGGTCTCCCAGCGGAGGCTGTGGGTGCCCCCGTCCGCTCCGAAGTGCACGGGCTGGTCGGACAGGGGGCCGACACCGGGGAGTGGCCGTCGGCTCTCGATCCAGGCCCAGGGGCGTACGCCCGTGACGGCGGCCGGTGGCTCGCCTTCGTGGCCGACGGCGTCGGGAAGCAGGGCGTGGGCCTCGAACGCTGCCCGGAGGGGGCCAGGGACGATGCCGACGGCGAGGTCTCCCGACGGCGGACAGGCTTTGCGGCCGAGCCAGAGCAGACGCTTCGGGTGCTCCAGGGCGTGGGCGATACGTTCCAGGAGGGCCGTGTCCGGGTGTTGCAGACCGACGAGGAAGGCGGCGTCGGCGAGGTACCAGCGCTCGGTGATCAGGCTGTGGCGGCGAACCTCCCCGGAGACGAGGGCTCCTGACGCCGGGTCGGCGGTGACGTACTTCGGTGAGCCGTACCAGGCCGCCAGCTCCCCGCGGCCGAACGGACCGGGTGCCGAGGCATCCGACGTCGGGACCGGCAATGGGTCCGTCGTCGTCCTGGTGGCTCGCTGGTGGTCGGTGATGAGGTCACGAGGGCGCAGCGGGTACGTTCCGCCGCCGACCGTGTGGTAGTCGCGAAGCGGCGTGCCGGGCCGGTCGGCCCGTACTCCGAACAGCACTTCGGCGAGTTCCCCGAGGGGTTCCTCCCGGGGCAGCCCGAGAGCCGCGGCGCACAGGCCGATCACGCCCGACTTCGTGGGGCGGCTGTGCGTGTCGCGACGGGCGAACCTGCCGGTGATGCCCCAGGACTGCAAGGGTCCGGCCAGCCGGATGAGCAGGACCTGCGAGTCGTTCGCGCCGCTCATGGGGTGAGGTCCTCGGCTCGCTCCACCACGGACAGCGACTCCGGCAGTCCCAGCCCGCCCAGGAGCAGATCGATCTCGGGGTCGTAGGTGAGCACCCGTGCGGTCCGCAGATCGTCGCGGCGGCGGCTGACGAAGGTGTGATGGCGCAGCAGCCTGCGCACGGCGGCGGGGCCGGCCGGTCCCTCCCCGCCGGCCGACGCGGGCCCCTCGTCGACCGGCTTCTGGAAGGCGGACGCGTAGTTATAGGGGCGTTCCCCTTCGAAGGCGAGGACGAGCGCGGGGAGTGATCCGGTGGACGCGGTGGAGTTCTTCTTCGCTTCCGGGAATGCCTCCACGAAGGAGTTCACGAACTCCTTCTCCGCCTCGGACGCGGCCTGTTCGGCCTCGACTTCGTCCATTCCCGCTGCCCGCAGATTGGTGCGGAGCTGGGTGCGGTCGAGAACCGCGTGCCGGTAGAAGGTGCCGGAGATCAGGGACTGGTACCCGGTCATGCCCGCGCCCGCGTCGTCCGCGGCGTCGAGGAAGTCGAGAGCATTGCGTTTGCGATCGAGCTTCGCGTCATCGGCGGCCGCGTAGAAGTCCTCGATCTGTTCCGACTCGTGCACGGTGAAGGCGTGCCCCGTCTGGACGGCACCGTCGACGTTCGGCGAGTCGGGAATCTCGGCGAGGAAACGGCCGTAGAGAGCGATGTCCACGGCGTCGCGAGGCGCGAGGGCCAGCAGTACGGCGTCGCGGGTGGCCTTGGGCAGCGGGGGAAGGGCGACGGCCGGGGCGGGTTCCGGCGTGGCCTCCTCCGCGTCCGGTGGCGTCGCGGTCTTCTTCCTGGCATCGCGACGCGTCTTCTTCGCCGCCTCGGCGTGGGCCTGGGCACCGAGATAGGTGTCGCGCCACTCCACGACCTCCGCCGCCCGGCCGGCGATGTGCTGCGCGATCCTCGTCCCGGCGTCGGACGGCGCGAAGATGAGCACCTTGGTCAGATGGGCCACGGTCTTCTTCTTCGGGTCGCCGAATTTGAGACCGCTGGCCTCCATCACCGCGCGGGCCGTGACCAGAGCCCGGTTCCGGTCCCAGCCATGAGCGGACTCAAGTTCCCGTGCGGCCAGCAACGCCCACTCCCGGGTACGGACGCCCATGCTCCGTCCCTTGAGCGCCCCACGGCCGGCGTTGGCCCGGTTGCGGGCGTGGACCCGCTCGGCGCGCCTGCGGGCCTGACTGGTGATCAGGTGGCGTTCCACGCCGCCGAAGACCAGGGATTTGGGCTGCCCGTTCTCGTCGCGTACCGGCAGGACCGCAGCCAGGGTCTCGATGAGATGCAGGGAGAGGAACTGGCTCCGAGGTGACTCGGTCACGAGGTGGTGTCCTTTGGCGTAGTCGGTCGAATCGCTGGTGGGGACGTCGGTGGCGTCATCGGTTCGCCGGGTGCGTCCCGGCCCGTGCCGGCGGGGTGTGGAACTCGACCGACCACTGATAGGCGACGCGCGCCTTGCGGTCGTTCCACCTGAAGAGGTCCTCGGTCAGACCGGTCCAGGACGGTGGGGGCTGCTCGCAGGACCGGAGCCGGGTGACCGCGTGCTGGAGGTGGCGCCAGGGAACGCGCCGACTGGCGACGACACGGTCCAGGAGCCGCTGGGCCCCGGGATTGTCCGGCCCGCGCCCGGTCCCGTCGCCGATCCTGCGGGCCGCGGCGCCGAGGCTGCCATGGCCGTACAGCGGGGTGGCGCGTCCCTGGTGGTAGATCGCGAACAGGAACGCCATCCGCTCGAAGAGGTCGCGGTGGTCGTCCCCGCCGTACCAGCCCGCGCGGATGTGCGCGTTGGTACGGACCCGGGCCCGGCGGAGTTCGGCGAGCGTCCCGTACTCGCGGTTGCGGACCAGGGCGGTGAGCCAGGCGGTGAGGGCCGTGCTGTCGTGCGGGAACGGGGGCTGTTCCGTCCTCGTTCCGGTCGGCGGACTGGGCTCAGTCAAGTGCGGTCTCCCCTCGGAGTTCGGCAGGGGCCCGCGCACCGGACACGGCTGCCTCGAAGAGCCCCACGGCCCGGGCTCGCGCACGGTGATTGCGGTCGCTGGGCGGCAGGGTGTCCAGGCGCTGGAGCAACTCGGTGCGAGCCGTGTCCATCAACTCCAGCGCGTAGGCGACCAAGGGCGCGGACACCGGGTCGTCGTCCTCGTCCCCCCGGTCGATCACCTCGTCCAGCAGCGCGTGGAAGGGGTCCTCGGCCGCGGGCCAGAAGGCGTACCGGGCGTCGAGCCGTGCCACCTGACCGGCCTCGTCCGCGGCCCGCACGGCCGGGAACGCGGTCTCCGCGGCCACGATCGCCGCGTGCTTCAGGGTCCGCGCCAGGTGTTCGGCGATGTCCGAGCCCCGGCGGGACGCCCGGTAGAGATGTGCGGCCATGCCCGGGGCGTAGGGGTAGGCGCCGTGTGTCCAGCTGACGGGCAGCGCCTTGTTGGCCAGCAGCCCGACCGCCCAGAGCTGGTACGGGGCGCCCGGCCCCTGTCGCTGGTGCGGGAGAAGGGACCGCAGCCGCGCGTACATCCCGGTCCGGTCGTCCTTGACGGCGCTGTAGAGGGCGTGGGCCTGTTGCCAGAGGGCCCTGCTGGGGGAGGGCCACAGCGGCTTCGACACGCCGTTCGTCGTCTCGCTGTACACGGCGTCCTGAAGGTGACGTGCCGGGTCGAGAGCCAGCACCTCGCCGGCTCCGATCAGGACCCGGTCGACCATGACCTGCCCGTGCGGCCCGCGCGCCGGACGCAGCAGCACGGAACGCCCCAGGGAGCTGTGCAGGTCCGCGGAGCTTCGCGGCGTCCGGGGCGTCGCCTTCTCCTTGAACGTGCGCCGCTCGAAGCCGGACGTGGTGGTCCAGGAGGTATTGAGCGGCTTCCCCGGTCCGTCGGGCGGATAGAGGTTCAGGCGCAGGGTCTCGCCGAGCGTCCGCCCCAGGGCGACGACCCGGATCCGTCCCGTCAGCCGGCCCGCCGCGAGATGGGTGACCTTGGCGCCGAGCCGCCGTCCGGACATACGGGCCCGCCCGTAAGGACCGTAGACGTGCTGCGTGAGGGTGGCGCGGAAGGCGTCCGCCGCCGGGAGCGGGTTGTCGAGTTCGAGGTGGTGGTGGTCGAAGTGCTGGTTGTAGTCACCGGCGTGTTCGAGGACCAGCTGGGCGGTTCCGGTGCCGCTCTCGCGCAGGTCCGCCGCCAGTCCGGAGTTCTGTACCAGGGGCTCTGTGGGGTGGAACAGGTCCCAGGACTCCGCCGGTTGACCCGCCAGCCATGCGGCGGCTGACGCGAGGTCCCTTTGGCCGGTGATCCAGGTGAGCCATTCATCGTCGGAGGACGGACAGGTGCCGGAGGCGAAGCAGATGGCCAGCAGGTGCTCGATGACGGCGACCGTCTCGCCCGGTGAGGCGCAGTCGAGAGCGGCCAGGTCATCGGCTTGGGTGAACAGCCCGCACAAGGAGTGGTGCGCGGTCGCGCCGGCGATGGTGACGGTGGGGATGCAGGGTTTGAAGCGAGGGTCCCAACGGGGTTGCCCCCCTGGGGGATTCAGCGGTCCGGCCTCGTGCAATGCGTGTCACCACCTTTTCCTGTCTCGTCCGTGCTCCGAGCGCTGCGCGCAAGTCGGAGTCCGGGACACCCCCGCCCACGCGGGGAAAAGCCCAACCAGAGCACTTCAGGCTCCCGACGAGCCACTCCCGCTGCCAGCGGGAAGGATTCCTTGACCTCGGAGGCCCTCGTTAGCGCAGGCATCTGAACTGCCGAACCGGATGACGCCGGGCCAGGGGTTTAAACTGCGGGATTGCCGATGTCTCGGCAACCCCGGCAGCGCCCAACCGGAAGACCGGCGGAGTGTGAGTGGTTCCCATCCCGTGTGCTCGGAACGGGAACCACTCACTGCTGGGGCAGGCCGTTCTCGACGCAGTCTTCGCGTCGAGAACGGCCGTCTACCAGAGGTAATCGACCGCCTTGGCCACCACTGTAGCTACCACCATGAGGATCAGATCCTCTCGGTGGCGCCCCAGCCACCTGCGTGCTGCTTTGCCCATATTGCTCCTTCCGTGTCGGGACCTCCAACTCCGCGGTTGCAGAGCCGGGGGCCCCGGCACGGCTTGGATAGGTAGCAGCACAGGTGGAGTTCTACACCAAGATCCTTTCCAACTGGGCCAATTCAAGCCACCGGGCTCCAGGGGACGCGAGAACCGAGGAGGGCACTTCCGGCACCCGAGTTCTGGCAAAGAGATTTTGCAGCCGATCTGCTGGAACAGGCTTGCTGGAAGCGAGGGCTGCGGTCGGCTCGCACGGCGTGGATGCGCGTCACTCAACGCGACCGCCGACGCACGAGGATGCTGAGCGTCGTCCGCGCGTCCTTGCGTCGCTCCGGGGTGGAGGCGAGGACGGAGACGAGGGCCACGACGAACAACCCGCCTGTGTAGAGAAGACCGGCGCAGCCGCTCAAGAGCGCGATGTAATGGAGGAGTTGGGGAAGCTGGGGCACGGTCCATCCTTCGGTCGAGAGCCGGAGCCGGGAGCCGGGATCGGCGGCTGGGGCGATGGCTCCAGAATCGCGGCGGCGTTGGGCGACGTGAAGTTGCGCTGACTACCGCGCCACGATTTCCGCAGGTGGGGCCCGCTGAACTCGTACGGCGGCGGCTGAGTTTTGGGATCGCGAGTAAGAGACGGGAGTGGGTCGGTGGCGGCTTCGTCGAGATGCGCGCGGGACAGGCTGCGCGACATGCTGAAGGAGGCGTGGGAAGCCGCGGGGAGCCCACGCCACGCACAGGTGGCTGAGGGGCTGGAGATCGCTACCGGGATGCTGCAAGGCTGGGTGGCCGGAAGGACGGTCCCCACGTCGGCGAGAACGCGTGACTTCCGGGCCGTGGTACGGAAGTGGCGGCACGCTTCCGGCTCCTCGGCGTACTCGGACGTCGAATGGGAAGCCGCCCTGCTCGCGGCTCGGGACGAGGCGAGGAACGCGCAGGGAGGGCAGATCCTCGCGAACCGGCGGCGTGCGAACCCTGGCCTCCGCTTCGTCCGGCTGCACCGTTCGGCCCCCGACACCTCCGCGGTCGAGGTCCGGGGGCGAACGGACGAGCGTACGGAGATGAACGCGTTCGTCCGGGACCCCCGTGCCGAGGCGCCGTCGTATCTGTGCTGGCACGCCGACGCTCCCGTGGGCAAGACCGTGCTGCTCGCCGACTACGTCCGTCGGCAACCTCCGGCGGACGCCGACATCCTGACCTTCTTCGTCTCCGCGGCCCACGGCACGGACACGCGCGCCGCGTTCGAGGAGGAGATCGTCGACCAGATCGACGATTTCCTCGGCAGGTCCGGGAGCCCCGTCCCGAGCAACGCCCGGCAGTGGCGTGCGCTCTTCTCCGAAGCCGCCGCGAAGAGCGCACGCCACGGGCGGAAGCTGCTGCTCGTGGTCGATGGACTCGATGACGACGTGGCCTGGTCGGGCGTCGCGGCCGAGGGCGGGACGCCGCCGCAGTCCGGAGCCGATGCCACCCAGTCCGGGGCGTCGGCCTGGACCGGAGACACGCCCGCACGCGGAAGCATCGCAGCCCTGCTGCCCTCCCGCCCGCCACCCGGCATGCGCGTCATCGTCTCCCTCCGACGCCGCGTCCGCCTCCCCGACGACGTCCCCCCATTACGGCATCCACTGCGCCGGAGCCGAAACCTGCGGACCCTCCGACCCGTCCCAGGGGTACCGCTGATCCGGCAGCCACCGCCGGACGGCACCGCGCTGGGCGAACCGGTCGCGGGACTGCTGGCCGTGGCGGGCGGCGGATTGCGCACGACGGACCTGGCGGAGCTGACCGGGCTCCCCGCCGAACGCCTCGACCGCTTGGCGCAGGGACCGGCGGGGCGCGCCCTCGTGACCGACGACCCCGTGTCCCGGACGTATGCCCTGGCCGACTCTCGTCTCGTCCACGCGGTGCGCGAGAACCTGGGGGAGGCGGGGATCCTGCGGCACACCCATGAGCTGCTGGCCTGGTCTCGGAGATGGCACGCGGCCGGTTGGCCGGACGGCACACCCCCGTACCCCTTGGCGCATCAGCTCCGCCTGCTGACCGACACCGCCGAACGCGCCGCGTACGTACTCGACCTGCCCCGGCTGCGCCGACTCGCCCGCACGGCCGGGCCGGACGCCGCGCTCGCTCAACTGGAGGATTTCGAGGCGGAGATCGAGGCGGAGATCAACGGGGCGGTGGACGCCATGTCCTTCGGTGACGGTCTGGCGACGCTCGTACCCCTCTGCGCCGCGCGGTCCCTGCTGGGCCAGGACACACGCGAAGTACCCGCCGGGGCTGCCTCCCTCTTCGTCAGGCTGGGGGACGCGGAGCGTGCACGCGGCCTGGCCCGCTCCGCGCCCACGGCCGTCGCCAGGGCCGTATGCCTGGCGGATGCGGCGGTGGAAATGGCGTACGGGGAGCAGTCTTCCGCAGGACAGGGCGGCCTGAGCGTGGACTCCGTCGTACAGGAGGCGGTCGAGTGGCTGGTCCGTGACCGCGCCCACCAGGGCTTTCCCGGCACCTTCCGAGACCCCGAGTCGCACGCGCGGCTCCTGGGCGCCGCCCGCACGCTCGCGACGCTGAACGGTCCCGGCGCCGCCCGGCCGTTGCTCCGCGCGGTGCTCCAGGACCCGGCGGCCGGGTCGCAGGCGCTCATCGAGGCGGCAGGGATGCTGGATTCCGTGCGGGATCTGGATGCGGTCGCGGTGTTGCACGACCGGGCGGAGACGCTCAGCGCGGGGGGCATGCGCGCCCGGACCGCGGCGGTGGATCTCTGGGGTGCGCTGGCGCGGGCCACGCCGTCCCTCGGCCCGTACGCCGGTGAACGTATCGAGTCCCTCTGCGAGGAACTCGGCGCCGCCGATGGACTGGGAGCGGTCGATGTCCTGGCCACGGCGGCGTCGGCGCTCATCGCTCTCCCCGCCAAGCGGCGTCACTCGGCCCCGGAGCTGATGCGCAGGGCCCTGGCCCGGATGCGCAAGGCGATCGAGGCGCTGAGGGACCCCGTATCGCCGGCCGATTCCTTGTCCGCAGACGATCGGGCCCACCTCCGCCGCGAACTGGCCGGGACGCTTCAGCGTCTTGCCGAGGCGGGCGTCATGAGGGACGACCTCGACAGCATCAGAGACCTGATGGAGGCCCTGCCGGAAGAGCTGCGCGTGGGGGTGCTCGGGGACCCTCTGCTGGAGCGGGCGCAGTGGAGCGTCGAAGCAGCCGAGGACGACAGGGCGCGACGGGACAGTGAGGCGGTCGCTGCGGCCGATGAGAAGAGGAGGGCGGAGCGCAGGGCCAAGGACGCCGAGAGCGCGGTCAGGAAGGCGGAGCGCGCGGCTTGGGAAGCGGAGCGCGCCTCTCGTGAGGCGACGCGCACCGGGCGGATCAAGCCACAGACGACACAAGCGATACCGGCGGCACAGACGGCACAGACGGCACATGCGACACAGACGGCACAGGCGGAGCCCGAAGGTGCGCGGAAACCGCCCCCGACCAGGCACAAGCCCACGCGGCACCGGAGGTCGGCCGGCCTGCCTCCCCCCGGCGACACCATGCACCCCGACCACCCCGATCACCCCCACCTCTCCCTGCTCCTGGAGGCCGATGACGAACTGGGCGCGGGTAACCACCTGCGCAGCCGGGAACTGCTGGAGACGGCCCTGCGGAACCGTCCCGCCGCGCCCTCGATGCCCGCGAACAGCCCACCCCTCCCGGGAGACTGGACGGCGGACCTCTGCCAGGCCATGGGCGAGGCGGGCGAGTCGGACGACGCCGAAGCGCTCGCGCAGAACCTGCCCGACCCGCGTGACCGCGCGCGGCACCTCGCGGCCATCTCCCTCGGCTGCTCCCTCGCCGGCGACGACGGCCCGGCCACTCGCTACGCCCGAGCGGCGGCCCGCCTGGTGCCCGACGGCGCTGCCCCCGAACTGGCGAATGCCGTGGCCCAGGCACTCGCCCACACCGGGGACGAGGCCGCGGCCACGGCGATGGCAACGGGAGGTACCGCTCCGCAGCGGCGGCAGGCGTTGACGGCCGTCGCCGCCGGGCTCGTACGACACTGTCCCGAGGGGGCGGCACGCGTCGCAGGGCCGCTGATGGAGACCCTGGCACGGCGGATCGAGGACGGCCGGGGCGGCCCAACCACCCCTCTCCCCGAACTGGCGGCGCTGCTTCTCGCCTTCCCGGACGTCCGCCGCCCCGCCCCGCGACTGAGCGACGCACTCCACCGCGCCGCACGGCACGTGGCCGACCCCTCCATGTCGTGGCCGACGCGGTCGATGGCCGTTCTCACCCTGCTGGCACGGCTGGGCTGCCTTCCCGACGAAGACTCCGGCGTCGTCGCGAGCACGACCGACAGATGGCTGCGCTCCCTGCGGCCGGGACAGGGGGCCTCCGCGGAACTGGCCTTGCTGGCCGCGGTGGACGGCGAAACCGACGCCGTGTGGTGCCACGCCGATGCGGCGAGGACGCCGGACGCCCGATCGACGACGCTCCGCACCGCCGCCGCACACCTGGCGGGCGCCCAGGCGGCTCTGGCCACGGACAGTCGCGCCGACGACCGGGTGATCCGGACCTGCCTGGCCCTCGCCCGTGCGTCCGGCGACGGCAGTCCCCCCGACGAGGCGACGGCCCGGCACATCGCGCTGAGGCTCCTGAGATCCGACGCGTGGATCTGCACGATCCCTCTGCTCCCCTCGCTCGCTCCTGGCGCGCTGGGACACCTGGGCGCACTAGCGGGAGACCTGAGCGCTCGTCAGACGGCTCCCAGGTCAACGGTCACGGAGAAGGGCGCGGCAGCCTTGATCACGCCGGTGAACATGTCGCCGTCCCGGTAGGCCCTGGTGGCGGGGTCGAGGACATGGGTGTAGACGATCGGGACACCGGTGGCGGCCTGTTCGACCCGCCAGTAGAAGGGGATGCCGGCCTTGGCGTACTGGTCCGCCTTCACGACCCGGTCGGTGGTCTCCGAGCCGGGCGACACGACCTCGACGACCAGGGGTACGTGTTCGGGGCGGGTGGGTGTGAGGTCGATGGTGTCGGCCCGGTAGACGACGACGTCCGGACGGCGGTTGGTGAGCGGAACGTCGTGCAGGCGGACGTCGAAGTCCGTGTCGGCGTTCCAGTCCGGGCCTGCGGCGGCGTCCAGGGCATTGGCCAGGATCCGGGCGAGGCGGTGGTGCCGTTTGGACGCGCTCGGGCGCACGACGACCCTTCCGGCCACGATCTCGATGCCGGCACACCGCTCCTCGGACCAGGAGTCGTACCGCTCCGCGCTGATCGGTGTATGCATCCACCCGGGCGTCATGGTGTGCCTCCTTCGAGGAGCCTCGGCGGTTCCGGTGCCGCTGGGCTCAACCTACTGTCCTGTGCTGCGCAAACGCCCGGATCGAGGCAGTGCCGGTGCGGGTCCCGCCGGTGGGGCCGGGCATTGTGAGAGGCTGAGTCGTATGAATCGGCTGGCCGGTGTGACCTCGCCTTATCTGCTCCAGCACGCTGACAACCCGGTCGACTGGTGGCCCTGGGAACCGGGTGCCTTCGAGGAAGCGCGGCGGCGCAACGTACCCGTTCTGCTGTCCGTCGGCTACTCCGCGTGCCACTGGTGTCATGTGATGGCCCACGAGTCCTTCGAGGATCAGGCCACCGCCGATTTCCTCAACGCGCACTTCGTCAGTGTGAAAGTGGACCGTGAGGAACGGCCCGATGTGGACGCCGTCTATATGGAGGCCGTGCAGGCGGCCACCGGGCAGGGTGGCTGGCCGATGACGGTGTTTCTGACGCCGGACGCCGAGCCGTTCTACTTCGGTACGTACTTCCCGCCCGCCCCGCGGCACGGCATGCCCGGCTTCCCGCAGGTCCTCGAAGGGGTGCGGCAGGCGTGGGAGCAGCGGCGTGAGGAGGTTGGCGAGGTCGCCGGGAAGATCGTCCGGGATCTCGCCGGGCGGGAGATCTCGTACGGGGACGGCCAGGCGCCCGGCAAGGAGGAGCTGGCGCGGGCGCTGCTCGGGCTGACCCGGGAGTACGACCCGCAGCGCGGCGGGTTCGGCGGGGCGCCGAAGTTCCCGCCGTCCATGGTGATCGAGTTCCTGCTGCGCCACCACGCCCGCACCGGCGCCGAGGGTGCCTTGCAGATGGCCGCCGACACCTGTGAGCGGATGGCCCGGGGCGGGATCTACGACCAGCTCGGCGGCGGGTTCGCCCGGTACTCCGTCGACCGCGACTGGATCGTGCCGCACTTCGAGAAGATGCTGTACGACAACGCGCTGCTGTGCCGGGTGTACGCGCATCTGTGGCGGGCCACCGGCTCCGAACTGGCCCGGCGGGTCGCGCTGGAGACCGCCGACTTCCTGGTCGGTGAGCTGCGCACCGCCGAGGGCGGCTTCGCCTCCGCGCTCGACGCCGACAGCGACGACGGCAGCGGACGGCACACCGAGGGCGCGTACTACGTGTGGACGCCTCAGCAGTTGCGCGAGGCGCTGGGTGAGGAGGACGCGGCACTGGCGGCGCAGTACTTCGGGGTGACCGAGGAGGGCACCTTCGAGGAGGGTGCCTCGGTGCTCCAGCTGCCGCAGCAGGAGGGCGTGTTCGACGCCGGGCGGATCGCCGGGATCCGGGAGCGGCTGCTCGCGGTGCGCGGCGCGCGGCCCGCGCCCGGCCGGGACGACAAGGTGGTCGCCGCCTGGAACGGCCTCGCCATCGCCGCGCTCGCCGAGACCGGCGCCTACTTCGACCGCCCCGACCTGGTGGACGCGGCCGTCGCCGCCGCCGATCTCCTGGTCCGGGTGCATCTGGACGACCAGGCCCGGCTGGTGCGTACCAGCAGGGACGGGCGGCCCGGGGCGAACGCCGGGGTGCTGGAGGACTACGCCGATGTCGCCGAGGGGTTCCTCGCGCTGGCGTCGGTCAGCGGTGAGGGCGTCTGGCTGGAGTTCGCCGGGTTCCTCCTCGACCATGTCCTCGCCCGATTCACCGACCCCGCGAGCGGCGCCCTGTACGACACCGCCGCCGACGCCGAGCGGCTGATCCGGCGCCCGCAGGACCCCACCGACAACGCGACGCCGGCCGGCTGGACCGCCGCCGCGGGCGCGCTGCTCAGCTATGCCGCGCAGACCGGCGCCGAGCCCCATCGCACGGCCGCGGAACGGGCGCTGGGTGTGGTCAAGGCGCTGGGGCCGCGGGTGCCGCGGTTCATCGGCTGGGGGCTCGCGGTCGCCGAGGCGTTGCTGGACGGGCCGCGTGAGGTGGCGATCGTGGGGGCGGGGGCGGCCGATCCGGACGCGCGCGTCCTGCACCGTACGGCGCTGCTGGGGACCGCGCCGGGGGCGGTGGTCGCGTATGGGGTGCCGGGGGGTGAGGAGTTTCCGCTGCTTGCCGGGCGGACGCTGGTCGGGGGGCGGGCGGTGGCGTATGTCTGCCGGCATTTCAGCTGTGATGCGCCTACGTCCGATGCGGATGCCCTCCGGGCGGCGCTGGGCGGCTGAGAGGGGGCTGCCGGGGGCTGTTGTCGTTCGAGCGCGGGTGGTGGGTGGCTGGTCGCGCAGTTCCCCGCGCCCCTTGGCGGCGTTGTCCGGCCGTTCCCGTGCCTGCTCGCGGCGTTGTCCGGCCGTTCCCGTGCCCGCTTGCGGCGTTGCGCGGCCGTTCCCGTGCCCGCTCGCGGCGTTGTCCGGCCGTTCCCCGCGCCCCTGTACGGCGTTGCCCCCACGGCGTCGGCGGAGCGCTCGGGTGGTCCGAATGTAAGGACCTGTCGGGTTACGCCCCGCTACCTCATGGCGAGATCCGAAACACACTATTTATCGGAACAGCCCCCGCATTTCACAGATTCCCCCTAGTCTCTCCACAGCTACGCGATGCCTGGGACCAGGTTGTCGCGCCTGGGGGACTTTTTTGGGGATCTGGGGGGATCTTTCTTGCTGACGTCTGTCTTCGTCGCCGCCGTTTCGCTGGCCCTGTTCTGGATGGCGGCGTTCACCCTGTGGTGGCAGATGCACGCGTGGCGTACGCCCGAGGTGCTCGCCTCGACCCGGTTCGGCAGACCCGACGGGGCCGAGCACGTGTCGTTCTCGCTGCTGCTGCCCGCCCGCCATGAACAGGCCGTGCTCGACCACACCATCCAGCGCCTGCTGGAGTCCTCGCACACCGACTACGAGATCATCGTGATCGTCGGCCATGACGACCCGGAGACCACCGCGGTGGCCAGGGCGGCCGAGGAGCGCGACCCGCGCGTACGGGTGGTCGTCGACACCCACGAGAAGAAGAACAAGCCGAAGGCCATGAACACGGCCCTGCCGTACTGCCGAGGCGATGTCGTCGGAGTCTTCGACGCCGAGGACCAGGTCCATCCGGAACTGCTCGCCCACGTCGACCACGCCTTCCGCACCACCGGCGCCGATGTCGTCCAGGGCGGTGTCCAGCTGATCAACTTCCACTCCAGCTGGTACAGCCTGCGCAACTGCCTGGAGTACTTCTTCTGGTTCCGCTCCCGGCTTCACCTGCACGCGCAGAAAGGGTTCATCCCGCTCGGCGGCAACACCGTCTTCGTCCGGACCGAGGTGCTCCGGGCAGCCGACGGCTGGGATCCGAACTGCCTCGCCGAGGACTGTGACCTGGGCGTACGGCTGTCCAGCGTCGGCAAGAAGGTCGTCGTCGCCTATGACTCCGAGATGGTCACCCGCGAGGAGACCCCCGGCTCGCTGATGTCGTTGCTCAAGCAGCGCACCCGCTGGAACCAGGGCTTCCTCCAGGTCTACCGGAAGAAGGACTGGAAGCAGCTGCCCACCCTCGGCCAGCGGCTGCTCGCCCGCTACACCCTGATGACCCCGTTCATGCAGGCGTTCACCGGCCTCGTCATCCCGCTCAACATCGCCATCGCGCTCTTCCTCGACGTGCCCGTCGCCATCGCCTTCATCACCTTCCTGCCGGCCGTCACCGCCCTGGTCACCTTCGTCTTCGAACTGGTCGGGCTGCACGACTTCGGCAAGCAGTACGGACTGCGTGTCCGCCTCGTCCACTACCTCAAGCTCGTCGTGGGCGGCCCCTTCTACCAGGTGCTCCTCGCCGGAGCCGCGGTCCGGGCCGTCTGGCGCGAGCAGCGCGGCCGTAACGACTGGGAGCTGACCACCCACGTCGGCGCCCATCTCGGCCCGGCCCCCTCCACCCGGGACGCCCGGGACACCAAAGACGCCCGAGACATCCGAGAGGACGTCCACGCGTGACCTCCACCCTCGACGCGGTGACCACGACGGTCCCCGCGCAGCGCCAGTCTGCGCCCACGACCCCTGCGACCGGCCGAATATCCCCGCCCGGGCGGCGCCGCGTGTCCCGGCCCGACCTGCTGCTGTGCGGACTCCTGCTGATCGCGATCCTGCTCGTGCAGGGCTGGAACATCGCCGACTACCCCACCCTCAGCGACGACGAGGGCACCTACCTCGCCCAGGCGTGGGCCGTCCAGGAGGGCCGGGGCCTGGCCCACTACACCTACTGGTACGACCACCCCCCGCTCGGCTGGATACAACTCGCCGTGCTGACCTGGATACCCGCCTGGCTCAGCCCCGAGTCGATGACCGTCGGCTCCATGCGCGCCGCGATGCTGCTGATCAGCGCGGTATCCGCCGTCCTGCTCTATGTCCTGGCCCGCCGCCTCGCCCTGCCCCGCTGGGCCGCCGCCCTGGCCATGGCCCTCTTCGGGCTCGCGCCGCTCTCCGTCATCCTCCAGCGCCAGCTGTTCCTCGACAACATCGCCGTGATGTGGACGCTCCTGGCGTTCTGCCTCGCCGCCTCGCCCAACCGCCATCTCTGGCACCACTTCGGCGCCGGGATCGCCGCCGCGACGGCCGTGCTCACCAAGGAGACGATGCTCGTCGTCCTGCCGGCACTGCTGCTCACCATGTGGCGCCACAGCCACCGCGACACCCGTAAGTTCGCGGTCACCGGAGCCATCACCGCCTGCGCCCTGATCGGCTTCTCCTACCCCCTGTTCGCCCTGCTCAAGGGCGAACTGCTGCCGGGCGAGGGCCATGTCTCCCTCTGGGACGGCATCACCTACCAGATGACCCGCCCCGGCTCCGGCTTCATCCTCGACGAGGGCACCGGCTCCTGGGGCGTCCTTCAGTCCTGGCTCTACTACGACCGGGTCCTGATCGCCGGCGGCCTCGCGGGCGCGATCCTGCTGCTGGTCACCTGGCGCTGGTCGGTCACCGCCCGCGCCCTCGCCGGACCGTGCCTGGTCGTCGCCATCCTCGCCCTGGTCGCCCTGCGCCCCAGCGGCTACCTCCCCGCGATGTACATCATCCAGGCGCTGCCCTTCCTCGCCCTGGTGCTCGCCGGGGGCACCGCCTCCATCGCCCACGGCGTACTGCGCCGATGGCGCCGCCCCGGTGAGCGGCGGGCCGTCACCGGCGGCCGGTACGCCCTCGCCGCGGTCCTCGCCCTCGCCGCGGGCGCCCACGTCGTACCGCGCTGGTACGAGGGTGACCGCACCGCCCTGACCACCGACGCCAACGCGCCCTACCAGGCCGCCGCCGCCTGGATGGCCGACGAGGTCGCCGACCCCGAGGACACCCGCGTCCTGGTGGACGACGCCCTCTGGCTGGACCTGGTGCACGCCGGGTACGAACCCGGGCTCGGCGTCATCTGGTTCTACAAGGCCGACCTCGACCCCGCCGTCACCAAGACCATGCCCGACGGCTGGCGGGACCTGGACTACGTCGTCGCCTCGCCGACCGTACGCCGGGACGCCGTCGACCTGCCGAACGTACGGGCCGCGATCGAGCACTCGACGCCCGTGGCCGTCTTCGGGACCGGCGAGGACCGCGTGGAGATCCGCCGGATCACCGGCGAGAGCGGCAGCGGAGGCGACCGATGACCCAGGACCACATCCTCGGCGCCGCCGCCCGGCTCAGTGCCGAGGTCCCCGAACCGGCCGCCGTCACCATCGTCGTACCGACCTTCAACGAGTCCGCGAACGTACGGCAGCTGCTGCGGCAGATCACCGCATCGGTGCCCGCGCGCCTGCCCTGCGAGGTCGTCTTCGTCGACGACTCCACCGACGACACCCCCGACGTCATCCGTGACGCGGCGCGCGGCTGCCCCTACCCGGTGACCGTCCTGCACCGCGAGGAACCCGTGGGCGGGCTCGGCGGCGCCGTCGTGGAAGGCATCAAGAGCGCCGGGGCGGACTGGGTCGTGGTCATGGACGGCGACTGCCAGCACCCGCCCTCCCTGGTCCCGGAACTCGTCGCCACCGGGGAACGCGCGGGCGCCGGACTGGTCGTGGCCTCCCGGTACATCAAGGGCGGCAGCCGCGCCGGGCTCGCCGGCAACTACCGCGTCGCCGTGTCCCGCGCGGCGACCTGGCTCACCAAGTCCCTCTTCCCACGCCGGCTGCACGGCATCAGCGACCCCATGAGCGGCTTCTTCGCCGTCCGCCGCAGCGCCGTCACCGCCGAGATCCTCAAACCCCTCGGCTACAAGATCCTCCTGGAACTCGCCGTCCGCAGCCGCCCGCGCGGCGTCAGCGAGGTGCCGTTCGTCTTCCAGGACCGGTTCGCCGGCGAGTCCAAGTCCACCGCCCGCGAGGGCCTGCGCTTCCTGCGCCATCTCGCCGGGCTGCGCACCGCCTCGCCGGTCGCCCGGATGGTCGTCTTCGGGCTGATCGGCGCCACCGGCTTCCTGCCCAATCTGCTCGGGCTGTGGGGGCTGACGGCCGCCGGAATGCACTACGTGCCCGCCGAGGTGGTCGCCAACCAGTTCGGGGTCGCCTGGAACTTCCTGCTCATCGAACGGCTGCTGTTCCGCGACCGGCGCCGCTATCGGGCCTGGTGGGACCGGCTCGGCCGGTTCGCGCTGCTCGCCAACGCCGATCTGCTGCTGCGCATCCCGCTGATCGCGCTGCTCGTCGGCAAGTTCGGCATGGAGGCACTGCCCGCCACCGCGCTCGCGCTGGTGACGACATTCGTCCTGCGCTTCGTCGGGACCGAGGCGCTGGTCTATCTGCCCCGCACCGGGAAGCGGGACAGCCGCACGGACAGCGGTACCGCAAGGGAGAGCCGAGTGAACGACACCCACGCCAGCAGTACAGCGGCGAACGACACCACCACCAGCAGTACAGAAGCGAACGACACCACCGCCAGCAGTACAGAAGCGAACGACACCACCGCCAGCAGTACAGCGGCGAACGACACCACCGTGCCTGGTGCGGAGGGGAGAGCCGCATGAGACGGACCCGAAGCGGCGGACGCCGGTCCACCACCGCGCTCCTCGCCGTCGCCGCACTGACCGGCGGGCTGCTGCTCACCGCACCGCAGTCCGCGTCCGCCGCCAACCTGATCACCAACCCCGGCTTCGAGACGCCCGGCAGCGGTGACATGCCCGCCTGCTGGTCCAAGTCCGGGTGGGGCGACAACGACTTCACCTTCGAGACGACCTCCGACGCCCACTCCGGGAACAGCGCCATGAAGGTCTCGCTGACCCGCCGGGCGGACGGCGACCGCAAGGCGCTGATCACCGAGTCCGCCGCGTGCGCGCCGGTCGTCACGGAGGGCAAGCAGTACGACCTGTCCCTCTGGTACAAGACGACGACCCCGGACGCCAACCTCACCCTGTTCCGGCACGACGCCACCGCGGGCTGGCAGTACTGGACCGACCTCAAGACCCTGGACATGGCCGGGACCTGGACCGAGGCGAGCGTCCGCACCCCGGAGATCCCGGCCGGCACCGACCGCATCACCTGGGGCGTCTCGGTGTACGGCACCGGCTCCGCCACCACCGACGACTACGTCATGGAGCAGGTCGCCGACCCGATCCCGGACCCCGAGTGCACGGGCACCGCCGAGGAGTGCGCGAACGGCCGCTGGGACGTGCTGCCGGTGCAGAACCCGGTCCGCTCCATGCACTCGGTGGTCCTGCACAACGGCAAGGTGCTGCTGATCGCCGGATCCGGCAACGACCCGGAGCTGTTCGAGGCCGGCACCTTCACCTCCGCCGTCTACGACCCGTCCGACGGCACCTACGAGGTGATCCCCACCCCGGACGACATGTTCTGCGCCGGGCACGTCCAGCTCCAGGACGGCCGGGTGCTGGTGATGAGCGGCAACAAGGGCTATCCGTCGGCCGACGGCACGGTCGGCTATCAGGGGTACAAGGACTCGTACATCTTCGACCCCGAGACCGAGACGTACATCAAGACCAACGACATGAACGACGGGCACTGGTATCCGTCGGCGACCATCCTCGGCAACGGTGATGTGATCTCCTTCGGCGGGCTGAAGGAGGACTCCACCGGGTCGGTCACCGCCGAGCTGTGGTCCGAGGCCGAGCAGAAGTGGCTGCCGACCTGGCAGGTCAATCAGACCTGGTCCTTCTGGGGCCTGTATCCGTCGATGATCCTGATGCAGGACGGGCGGCTCTTCTACTCCGGCAGCCATGTCTTCGGCAACAACATCCCCGGCACCGGCTCCGCGATCTACGACTACGGCGCCAACACCATCACCCAGGTGCCCGGCCTCCAGGACAAGGACGAACGCGACCAGTCGGCGAGCGTGCTGCTGCCGCCCGCGCAGGACCAGAAGGTCCTCACCATCGGCGGCGGCAACATCGACTCGAACCCGGAGGCGAACCGGCTCACGGACGTCATCGACCTCAAGGAGCCGAACCCGGCGTACGTCGCCGGGCCGCCGCTTCCGCAGGGCACCGTCGATCTCGGCGCGGGTCCCGTGCCGCAGACCGGCGACCAGGGCAAGATGTATCTCTCCGCGGTGCTGCTGCCCGACGGCAAGGTCCTGGAGACCGGCGGGGCGCTGCACAACCGGGCCAACCCGGTCTTCGAGTCCTCCCTCTACGACCCGGAGACGGGCACCTTCGATCCGGTGGCCGCCGATCCCGAGGCCCGGGGCTACCACTCGTCCGCGTTCCTGCTGCCGGACGGCCGGGTGATGACCACCGGCGACAATCCGGGTAACGGTTCCTGGAACCACAACGTGTCGATCTACACCCCGCCGTATCTCCTCAAGGGCGACCGGCCCGCGATCACTTCGCTGATCGACACGGAGTGGACGTACGGCGACACCCAGCGGATCACGGTGGACCGTCCGATCGCCAAGGCGGAGCTGATCCGTCCGGCGGCGGTGACCCACTCCTCCGACCCGAACCAGCGCTTCGTGGACCTCCCGCTGACCGTCGACGGCAACAACATCGACCTGAATGTCACGAGCAACCCCAACCTCGCGCCGCCGGGCTGGTACATGCTGTTCGCGGTGGACGCCAACGGGGTGCCCTCCGTGGCCGAGTGGGTCCATCTCGGCGGCCCGCAGGCCCTCGCGGCGACCGACGCGTCCGCCCATGTCCATGACTTCGCGGACGACCTGTCCGGCAAGGTCACCAAGCCCGGCAAGAAGCGGGCCTCCCAGCCGGTGTCCCCGACGGTCTCCGGCTGCGACCGGCACTACGGCTCCGCCAACGTCTGTGTGCCGACCGCCTTCCCGGCGGAGGTGAAGGCGACGACGGCGTCGCGCTGCGCGTGGCTGGCCGCCAACGATTACGGCCGCCTGAAGGTGAACGGCAAGGACGACCCCTTGAGGCTCGACCCGAACCGGGACGGAACGGCGTGCGGCAAGGGGGACATCAAGAAGCGCCGCTAGCCGAGGCAGGGGCCAGGGCGTGGCGCTCACCGCGTGAGCGGGGTGCCGCCGCGCCCACCCGTGCCGCCCTGCGGCACGACTGCCCGCAGCTATGCCGGACAGCACGCCGGCGCGACCGGCACCTCGACCGCAGCCGAGCGGCAACGCCCCCAGGGGCGCGGGGAACCGCGCACGGCGGCGCGACCGAGCCGACACCTTGGACGCAGGTGAGCCGCAACCCCCAGGGGCGCGGGGAACTGCGCGACCAGCCACGGACGGCCCGCGGACGGTCGACTACCGAGGACGCCCGGACGCCGTAGGCACCCCGCCCAGGACATCCACCGCCCGATCGACCAGATCCGTCAGCTCATCGCGATGACCCCGCTCGGCCCAGTACAACGTCGCCTCCATCAACCCCCCGACCAACGACATCGCCCACACCCGCACCTCCAGCGAAGCGACATCCCGCCCGGTACGCTCCGCGATCACCCGGCACAGCACCCCACCCGTCACCGACATGCTCTCCATCACCCGCGACCGCACCGCCGGCACCTCGACCATCAGCCGCGTCCGCAGCCGCACCACCTCGGACCCCTCCTGGAATCCGAGGACCAGCGCCCGGTGGAGCACGAACCGCAGGGATTCGAGCAGCGGCTCGTCCGCCGGACGCCGCCGCAGTTCCTCCTCCATCAGCGGGTCGTACTCATCGGTGATGACGATGTCCTCCTTCGCCGGGAAGTACCGGAAGACGGTCGACGGCGACACCTCCGCCCGGTCGGCGATCTGCTCGACCGTGGTGGCGTCGTACCCCTGCTCCTCGATCAGCTCGTACGTCGCCGTACGGATCGCCGTCCGGGTCTTGATCTTCTTCCGCTCACGAAGTCCCAGCCGAGGGCGGTCGGCGGCGGAGCCGGTCGGGGAGGAGGTCTGTGCGGCCGTCATACGGTCATTGTCGGGCATCGGCGCTGGCGGCGGCCATGCCGATGACGCCCCCCGTCCCGGGTGTCCGGTCCCTCTACACCTGCTGGTACGCCACCAGTGAGATCCCCACGTAGTGCACGACGAACGCCGCCAGCGTGAGGGAGTGGAACACCTCGTGGAAGCCGAACCAGCGCGGTGACGGGTTGGGCCGCTTGATGCCGTAGATCACCCCGCCCGCGCTGTAGAGCAGACCGCCGACGATCACCAGGATCAGGACCGCGATGCCGCCCGTCTTGAGGAAGTCGGGGAGGAAGAACACGGCCGCCCAGCCCATCGCGATGTAGCACGGGGTGTAGAGCCAGCGCGGGGCGCCGACCCAGAAGACCCGGAACGCGATCCCGGCGAGCGCCGCCGCCCAGATGCCCCACAGCAGCCACTGACCCTTGGCCTCGGGGAGGAGCAGCATGGTCAGCGGGGTGTACGTACCCGCGATGATCAAAAAGATGTTCGAGTGGTCCAGGCGGCGCAGGATGCCGTCCATCCGCGGGCTCCAGGTGCCCCGGTGGTACAGCGCGCTCACCCCGAACAGCAGACAGGCCGTGAGCGCGTAGATCGCGCAGGCGAGGCGGGCTCGGGGCGTCTCGGCGAGGGCGGTGAGCGCGAGACCGGCGACGACCACCGCGGGGAACATGCCCAGATGCAGCCAGCCGCGCAGCTTGGGCTTGACCGGATCCGGCAGGGTGAGAGCGGCGGAGACGCGATCGGCGACCGATGTGTCCTTCGGCGCGTCGGAGGCGGGCGCAGTCATTGTCCGATGGTACCCACGCCACGTTAAGCCGTGGATCAGTCCCCCGAACGGAGTGGCCGGACTCTCACGGCAGTTGGCGCCGGACGTCCCAAAAGACGGTCACGCGAACTCAATGTGCACGCAAAGAGACGATCGGAAACACAGAGTTACGTGGCATTCCTCACGCCGCTCAGGTGGGCGGCCTCCTGGACAAATGCGCGGCCACCTCGGATGATCAGATGAGTGCGGTCGGCACCGGATGAGCGCCTTGTGCAGCCTGAGTGCGGCAGCTGCGAAGCATCCGGGTCGTGGCCCCCACGGGGCAGTCAGTGACAAAACCCTCAACAAGGAGCGATCGTGGCGCGCGATATCGCGGCTCCCCCCGTCATCCCGACCCGACACCAGGAACTGATCTCGTGGGTCAACGAGATCGCGGAACTCACCGAACCGGACAATGTGGTCTGGTGTGACGGATCCGAGGCAGAGTACGAGCGCCTGTGCGGGGAGCTGGTCGAGAAGGGCACCTTCCGCAAGCTCGACCCGGTCAAGCGCCCCAACTCCTACTACGCGGCCTCCGACCCCACCGATGTCGCCCGCGTCGAGGACCGCACCTTCATCTGCTCCGAGCAGGAGGAGGACGCCGGTCCCACCAACCACTGGAAGGCTCCCGCCGAGATGCGGGCCATCTTCGCGGGGGAGAAGGGGCTGTTCCGCGGCTCGATGCGCGGGCGGACCATGTACGTCGTGCCCTTCTGCATGGGGCCGCTCGGCTCGCCGCTGTCCGCGATCGGCGTCGAGATCACCGACTCGGCGTATGTCGCCGTGTCCATGCGCACCATGACCCGGATGGGGCAGCCGGTCCTGGAGGAGCTGGGCACCGAGGGCTTCTTCGTGAAGGCCGTCCACACCCTGGGCGCCCCCCTCGCGCCGGGCGAGCAGGACGTCCCCTGGCCCTGCAACCGGACCAAGTACATCTCCCACTTCCCCGAGGACCGCGAGATCTGGTCCTACGGCTCCGGGTACGGCGGCAACGCCCTGCTCGGCAAGAAGTGCTACGCCCTGCGGATCGCCTCCGTCATGGCCCGCGACGAGGGCTGGCTCGCCGAGCACATGCTGATCCTCAAGCTCACCCCGCCGACCGGCGAGGCCAAGTACGTCGCCGCCGCCTTCCCGTCCGCCTGCGGCAAGACCAACCTCGCCATGCTGGAGCCCACGATCTCCGGCTGGACGGTCGAGACCATCGGCGACGACATCGCCTGGATGCGGTTCGGTGAGGACGGCCGGCTGTACGCCATCAACCCCGAGGCCGGTTTCTTCGGCGTCGCGCCCGGCACCGGCGAGCACACCAACGCCAACGCCATGAAGACCCTGTGGGGCAACTCCGTCTTCACCAATGTCGCCCTCACCGACGACAATGACATCTGGTGGGAGGGCATGACGGAGGAGACCCCGGCCCACCTCACCGACTGGAAGGGCAACGACTGGACGCCCTCCGCCGAGGTCCCGGCCGCCCACCCCAACGCCCGCTTCACCGTCCCGGCCGCCCAGTGCCCGATCATCGCGCCCGAGTGGGAGGACCCCAAGGGCGTGCCGATCTCCGCGATCCTGTTCGGCGGGCGCCGCGCCACCGCCGTACCGCTGGTGACGGAGTCCTTCGACTGGAACCACGGCGTCTTCCTCGGCGCCAATGTGGCCTCCGAGAAGACCGCCGCCGCCGAGGGCAAGGTCGGTGAGCTGCGCCGCGACCCGTTCGCCATGCTGCCGTTCTGCGGCTACAACATGGGCGACTACATGGGCCACTGGGTCGAGGTCGCCAAGGGCCGGGACACCGCGAAGCTGCCGAAGATCTACTACGTCAACTGGTTCCGCAAGAACGACGAGGGCGCGTTCGTCTGGCCCGGCTTCGGTGAGAACTCCCGGGTCCTGAAGTGGATCGTGGAGCGGCTGGAGGGCAAGGCCGAGGGGGTCGAGACGCCGATCGGCGTGCTGCCGACCCGGGCCGCGCTCGACACCGACGGGCTGGATCTCTCCGAGAGCGACCTGGAGTTTCTGCTCACGGTCGACACGGAGATCTGGCGGGAGGAGGCGGCGCTGGTTCCCGACCATCTCAATACCTTCGGTGATCACACGCCCAAGGAGCTGTGGGACGAGTACCGGGCGCTGGTGGCGCGGCTGGGCTGAGGCCCTCTCTGTGCTCCGCGGCCGGTCGGAACCGACAGTGCCCTGACCAGCAGTATCGTCACGGCCGGCCGCGGGTTGTGCGCGCACAACGGCGTGCGTGGATTGTGGGCCTGCCCCGGTTGTTCCCGTCCGCCCCGACGGGGGTGGGGCGGGCCCTCGCCGTTTGTTTTCGGTTGTTCGCCGGGTGCGGGGCGGTGGTCGCTTCTCGCGCCCACGCGGCGGAGCCGCATATCGATACAGCCCCGCGCCCCTAAAAGATGCGCCGGTCCGCGCGGCCCCGACCGAACAGCTCCCGGCGTTCCATAGACCTACTGGGAGCGGTCCTCTAGGTAGCGCGTATGGGACTCCTGGCGTCTTGTCTCTGTTTCTCTCAGGGTGGTGGCCAGGTGGTGGGCCTCCTCGGTGAGGACTGTCAGTTGGCGTTCCAGGTGTTGTTCCGGGGGGTCCTGGCCCGGGGTCATGCGGTGCCACCAGCGGGTGCGTACGAAGGCGTGGACCGCCTCCGGGATGTCCTGGCGGACCGTGCGGGAGACCGTGTGGACGGCCTCCGGGTCCTGGGCGAGGATCTCGGCGACCCAGCCGGGGTCCAGGAGCGCGTCCAGGAGGTCGGTCAGGACGCGGAGGCGGGTCGCGGTGGCCGGGGGGAGGTCCACGTCGGCCAGATAGTCGCCGAGCTTGGTGAAGTCGGCGCGGATCTCGTCCAGTTGGGCGGACGGGTCGGGGAAGTCGGGGAGCGCGGGGCGCTCCGGTGGGGCGATCAGCGCGCCCGCGCCGTACAGGCCGAGGACGACGACCGGCCAGTACGGGCCCGCCACCCCCGTGAAGGTGAGGACGAGGCCGAGCAGTCCGCAGACGCTGCCGGTGATGTTCTTGCGGGACTCCAGATAGCCGGTGATCCGGCCGACGAGCCTATTGGTAGCCACGGATCTCCTCGAAGGCGCCGTCGAGCGAGCCCTCCTGGGCGTCGAAGAGCCGGCCGCCGGTCAGTTCGGCGATGTGTTCCAGTTCCGCGCGGTCGGAGTCGCCGAAGAGGATGGGGAAGACGGGGGTCTGCCTGCCGGTGGCGTCCAGAGCGGCGTAGAAGCCGTCGAAGTCGTCGGGGCCGGTGCCCGCGGTGTTCTCGCCGTCGGTCATCAGCACGATCGAGGTGAACGTGTCCCGGTCGGCGGCGAGCTGGTCGTACGCCTGCTCCAGCGAGGTGTAGATCGCGGTGTCCCCCTCGGCGCGCAGGGCGTCGGCGTCCTGGCGGATGGCCTCGCGCCCGGCCTCGGGGTCCTTCGGGTCGAGGACATGGGTGCGCACGCTCTTCACCTCCGAGCCGAACGGCATCAGGGTGACCTCCTCGCGCTCGCGGAACTCGCCGGTGAGATCGGTGAGCGCGCTCTTGAGCCGGTCCAGGCGGTCGCCCTCCATGGAGCCGGAGGTGTCGAGGACGTAGACGGTCCGCGAGGGGCGGCGCAGTTCGTTCTCGTACGAGTCGAGGAGGCCGTCCGCCACCGACTGGCTGCCGGGGAAGGGGAGTTCGCGGCGGCGGGCCGTGTCCAGGCCGGGGGCCGGGGAGACCGAGGGGACCACCGGGCGGCGGTGGGTGCGGTCGGTGATCTCGCGCTGGACATCGGGCGAGCGCAGTGCCTCGGTGAGCCGGCGGACATCCTCGCGGGCCGACCTGGGGGAGGCGGCCAGGGTGGAGACCGGGTAGTCGGCGGTGATCACACCGTCGGTGGGGCGGATGACGGTGAGGCCGGGCAGGCCCATCAGCACGGACTCGTAGTTGAGGAGCGCGTCGACGGTGCCGCGCCGGTCGTACGCCTCGGCCAGCCAGCCCGAGGACCCCGAGGTCAGCTGCTGCCCCTGGAAGAACTCCTTCAGCCGGGGCGTGGCCTTCTCGACGTCGGCGTCGGTGAGCGCGGACTGGGCGCCGGAGAGCGCGGACGCCACCGAGACCAGGGTGGCGAAACCGGAGTTGGAACGGGCCGGGTCGGTCATCCCGTAGGTCAGTTCGCCGTCCCGGACGGCCTCCTCGACCTGCGCCCAGGTGACGTCACCGGGGTCCCAGCCCAGGGCCTGGACGGTGGCGGGCTTGACGCCGATGGCGACCGGGCTGGCCATCACCGAGGTCTCCGAGACGATCTTTTGGGCCGCCTCGGGGCGCAGCCGCAGAGAGTCGTTGGACGCCAGCCAGACGGCGTCGTAGGACGTGTCGGCCTCGCCCGCCGCGATCAGGTCCACGGCGTCGAGGGTGCCCATGTAGGTGGGCTTGACGGTGATGCCGGTCTCCCGGCGGACCAGGTCCAGGACCGGCGTCATGTCGCTCAGCTCGCTGGAGGCGAGGACCCGCAAGGTGCCCTCCTGGTAGGTCTGCTGGGGGGCCGGGTCGGAGTCGTCGCGGGCCGAGCACCCGGTGAGCAGCAGGGCGAGTGCGGCGAGCGCGACGGCGACACGGCCAAATCTCATGGTGCGTGTCATGCGGGGCCGCCCCCTTCGAGCGCGCCCTGGGAGCGGCTGCGCTCCAGATAGGCGCCGGCGTGCTGGAGTTCGGTGGTGAGCGAGGCGACGGTGTTCGCCATGACCTCGGTGGCCTGCACCTTGTAGGAGTCGATGGCGTCGAGCGTGCGGTAGATCTGCTGGAACGCGGCCCGCAGCGTCTCGGCGCCGACCGCCGGGTCGGCCGCGATCCGCTGGATCTCGCCGCTCTGCGTGGCCAGCATCTCGGCGTTGGCCCGGATCAGCTCCTCGGTGGTCCCGCGCAGGGCGTTGACCTGCTCGATGACCTTCTTCTGGTGGTCGAGCGCGGATGCCAGCATCACCGAGATCCGCAGCGCCGAGACGGTGGTCGTGGCGGCCCGGTCGACGCCCTTGATCAGCTCGTCGTTGTTGCGGCGTACGACGTCCATGGCGAGGTAGCCCTGGGCGCACACCGCGAGCTGGGTGAGCAGGTCCTGGTGCTTCTGCCGGACGGGGAAGAGCACATCGGCGCGCAGCGCGTCGGCGGACTGCGGATCGGTGGTGTCGACCCGGGCGATGTGCGACTCGACGGCCGTGTCCAGGGCCTGCGTCAGGACCACGTACTCCTGGAGCTTGCCCATGGTCTCCCACAGGCGTACCCGCTCGGTCTGCAACGCGGCGTTGTCGCGGCGCAGTTCGTCCTGTCCGCCGCGCAGCGAACCCACGATCCTGTTGAGGGTGCCCTGGGCGGAGGCGTACTTGGCGAGATGGTCGCGCAGCTTGTTGCCGCCGGGCAGCCGGGAGAGGAACCTGCGCCCCTTGGCGGCGGGCAGCTCGCGCGGGTCGAGATCCTCCACGACCCGCCGCAGCTCGACCAGCGAGCCCGCCACCTGCGACTGGGCGTCCCCGCCCTTGCCGGGCAGGCTGCGCACGGTCCGCTCCAGCATCCGGTTGGACTGGGCGGTGGCGGCCCGCAGCTCGCCCGCGCCCAGCGCGGTGATCTCGCCGACCTTGCCGGCGAACTCGGGGGAGCGGGCGTCCAGGGCGGCGAGAGCGGCCACATGGTCGGCGGCCTTGCGCGCCATGTCGGCCCGGACCTGGTCGTCCACCGGGACGAGCCCGCCCGCCTTCTCGCGCGGTACGGCGGCCACCGGTTCGGGCGGGGTCAGGGTGAAGGTCTCGTCACTGCTGCGGCTGGTGTTCTGACTGGTGCTGGAGCCCAGGAACCCGTCGAAGTCGGTCATGGTGGTGCTTCCCCCTATCCGCCCGCCCGGCGGGCCATGTCGCGCAGCACCTGGGAGGTGGGCACGGGCGCCTGCCGGACGCCGGTCAGCTGCTGGTTCAGATAGTCGGTGAGGTCCGCGGTGGCCTCGATGAACTCGGGCGCGGCGCCCTGCGGCCGGAAGCCGTACTCCACGGCCAGCTCCCGCAGCGCCGGGTCGGTGCTGAGGAGTTCACCGACCGCGCGGCCGTCGTCGGTGAGCGGTACGACGGTGTGGTCGCTGTTGACGGTGGTGTCCGGGTAGAGCACCACCAGGTCGTCGATGCCCTGGCCGGCCAGGAGCAGCGCGGCGATCTGTGACTCGTACACCCACACCAGCGGGTTGCCGACGCCGCTGATGAAGTCCCGGAAGGCCGCGTCGGAGCTGGCGGGCTGCGAGCCCTGCACGCTGACCAGCTTGCGCAGCAGCGGTGCGGTGCGCTCGACGTCGGCGTCGGTGGCGACGACCTGGCCGCCGCCCGCGACGTAGGAGGTGGCGGCGAGGTAGAGGGCGCCGGAGTTGGAGGTCTCGGGGTCCGTGGTCGCGATGTAGAGGGTCCCGGTCAGCTCCCCGTACTCCGGTGCCCCCTTGAGGTCCTGCCAGCGCTGGTCGTCGCCGGCGGCCTCCAGCAGGGCGGACATCTTCAGGGTGCCGCGGTGGGTGTCGACGGTGGCCAGTCCGTTCTGCTCCAGCACGTCGGCGGCGTTGCCGTGGGCGACGGCGACGAGCGGCGAGTAGAAGGGGCGCGGCAGGGGTTGCCGTACGTCCAGCTTCTCGGCGAGTTCGTCGGCGGGCGCCTGGCTGGAGGGGAAGGCGAAGTCGTAGCCCTTGAGGTCGAGTCCTTCCATGGCCCAGGACCCGGAGGTCTCGGCGTCGACGGCGTAGCCCTTGGCGGCGAGGGCGTCCACCACCCTTTGGTCGGCGAAGAACTCGGCCTTCTCCGACCCGATGACAGCGGTCACGGTCTTCGTTGCCGTGTCCTGGTCCCCGTTGTCCCGGCCGGCGATCACGGCTGCCACGACGCCGCCGATCAGCACTACCGCGAGGACTATCCCAGTGATTCGTCTCACCCGACGCAGCGTGCTCCCGGAACCCAACGTTCCCCAAGTAAAGGGATGAACGAGAGGTGACGTACCGGTCCCGGATCGCCACGGAGACGGTGACCGGCAATCGCGGGCGGGCGGCAGGGCTTTTGCTTTTCAGGGGCGCGGGGAACTGCGCGAGAAGCGACCACCGGCCCGCACTCGCACGACAACCGGTGCGAGACCCCCCGGGGGGGGGTACGGGGATCAGCCGGCGACACTCAGCGACGGCAGCGCACGCGCGTGCGCGTCCATCCGCTCAGCCACCAGAACCACCACCACGGTGTCCGCCCGAGACGCGGCGACAACCAGCGCCCGCCCGGCAAGGGCATGCGCCCGCGCGTGCAGCACCGGCACCGAGGCATCGGCAGGCCCCCCGGAGGGGACCGGCGAAACCCCGCCCCGCAACCGCGCCACCTGCTCGGCGAGCCGCACGCACGCGGCGTCCAGGTCGGCCGAGGGGACCGACTCCCGCAACTCCTCGGTGACGGCGAGCAGCGCGGCGAGATGTCCCGCGAGCTGGATGTCCAGCTCCTCCTCACGGGACCGGTGGGGAAAGTCGGAGGGGGCGCCGGCCACCGTGCTGTGGACCGACTTGGTACGGATCGGTTCGTACATGGATGGCCTCCTGTGCTCGACAGAAACCATCCTAGCTTGGATTGAGTCTAAAGTAGACCGGAACACGGAACCGGCCCGGACGACCGCGGGCGGTGAGCGTCAGCGCTGGCCGTAGCCGTCGAGGAAGGTCCCGATCCGGGTGACCGCGTCCTTCAGGTCCGCGGCGGTGGGCAGGGTCACGATCCGGAAGTGATCGGGTTCGGGCCAGTTGAAGCCGGTGCCCTGGACGACCATGATCTTCTCGCGTCGCAGCAGGTCGAGCACCATCTGCCGGTCGTCTTTGATCTTGAAGACCTTGGGGTCGAGCCGGGGGAAGAGATACAGCGCCCCCTTGGGCCGTACGCAGGTCACGCCCGGGATCTGGGTGAGCGCCTCGTAGGCGACGTCCCGCTGCTCCTTGAGCCGCCCGCCCGGCAGCACCAGGTCCCTGATGGACTGGCGCCCGCTGAGCGCGGCGACGACTCCGTGCTGACCCGGCATGTTGGCGCACAGCCGCATGTTGGCGAGGATGGTGAGGCCCTCGATGTAGGACTCGGCGTGCGAGCGCGGTCCGGAGATCGACATCCAGCCGACCCGGTAGCCGGCCACCCGGTACGCCTTGGACATCCCGTTGAAGGTGAGGGTCAGCAGGTCGGGGGCGACGGCCGCGGTGGGGGTGTGGGTGGCACCGTCGTAGAGGATCTTGTCGTAGATCTCGTCGGAGCAGATCAGGAGATTGTGGCGGCGGGCGATGTCGGTGAGCCCGCGCAGCATCTCCTCGTCGTAGACCGCGCCGGTCGGGTTGTTGGGATTGATGATGACCAGCGCTTTGGTGCGGTCGGTGACCTTGCGCTCGATGTCGGCGAGATCGGGCATCCAGTCGGACTGCTCGTCGCAGCGGTAGTGCACGGCGGTGCCGCCGGAGAGCGAGACGGAGGCGGTCCACAGCGGGTAGTCGGGCGCCGGGACGAGCACCTCGTCGCCGTCGTCCAGCAGGCCCTGCATCGCCATGGTGATCAGCTCGGAGACCCCGTTGCCGATGAAGACATGCTCGACGTCGGTCTCTATGCCGAGCGTCTGGTTGTGCATCACGACCGCGCGCCGGGCGGCGAGCAGTCCCTTGGCGTCGCCGTACCCATGGGCCGTGGAGATGTTGCGGAGGACGTCCTCCAGGATCTCCGGCGGGCATTCGAAGCCGAACGCGGCGGGGTTCCCGGTGTTCAGCTTGAGGATGCGGTGCCCGGCCGCCTCCAGCCGCATCGCCTCCTCAAGAACCGGGCCCCGGATCTCGTAACAGACGTTGGCGAGCTTCGTCGACTGGATCACCTGCATGGCATGGAGCTTACGGCCGGGGGGCGGGGGCCGCGTGGTGCTTTCCGCCACATGAGACCCATGTATGACCCACGTGGGACTCGGGTGGGGTCTGGAGCGGGAGGGAGCGGGAGGTGGCGGGGAGGAGGCAGGGGGGTTACCCCAGGTTACCCCGGGTTACCTCCGGGTTACCCCCGCATGGGTGTCCTGCGGACCGCCCGTCCGGCCAGTACGTCCGTCCGGTGGCCGTCCTCGATCACGAAGCGGCCGTCGATCAGGACGTGCGGGATGCCCACCGGCAGGGTGCGCGGCGCCTCGAAGGTCGAGCCCGCCGCCACCGTCGCCGCGTCGAACAGGACGAGGTCGGCCCGGTAACCCTCCTTCACCGTGCCCCGGTCGGGCAGCCGCAGCCGGGCCGCCGGGCGGGACGTCAGCCGGGCCACGCACTCCTCCAGGGACAGCACCCCCAACTCCCGTACATAGCGCCCGAGATAGTGCGGGAAGGTGCCGTACGCGCGGGGGTGGGGCCGCGCGCCCTGGAGGATGCCGTCCGAGCCGCCCGTGTGGACGCGGTGCCGCATGATCAGGCGGACGCTGTCCTCGTGGCCCACGTGCTGGAGGATCGTCGGGCCGAGCCGGTCCTCCACCAGCAGCCGGCGGGCCGTGGTCCAGGGGGACTCGGCGCGGGCGGCCGACGACTCGGCGACCGTACGGCCCACGTACCCGGCCAGCGCGGGGCTGGTCACGCCGGAGATCTCGATGGTGTCCCACTCCACCGGGACCCCGTGACAGCCGTCCGAGCCGAGCACCTCCAGGTGATGGCGGATCCGCTCGGCCGTCCCCGGATCGGCCAGCCGCCGCAGCACCGCCGCCGGGCCGCCCTCGCTCGCCCAGCCCGGCAGCAGCGCCGCGAGCGTGGTGCTGCCGGGGGTGTACGGGTACGTGTCCAGGGTGATGTCCGCCCCGGCCGCCAGCGCCTCGTCCAGCAGGGCCAGCAGTTCGGGCGCGCGGCCCTTGTTCACGCCGAAGTTCATCGTGGCGTGGGCGAGGTGCAGGGCGCAGCCGGCCTCCCGGGCGAGGGCGACCATCTCCCGGTACGCCTCCAGCGCCCCGGCGCCGTAGGAGCGGTGGTGCGGGCAGTAGTAGCCGCCGTAGGAGGCCACCACCCGGCACAGCTCGGTCAGTTCCGCGTCCGCGGCGTACATCCCGGGGGTGTAGGTCAGGCCCGAGGACAGGCCCACCGCGCCCTGCTCCAGGCCCTCCGCGACCAGCCGCCGCATCCGGCCCAGCTCGGTCGGCGTCGGCTCCCGGTCGTCCCAGCCGACCACCAGCGCCCGGACCGTGCCCTGCGGGATCAGATAGGCCGCGTTGACCGCGATGCCCCCGTCGAGCCGGTCCAGGTACTCGCCGACCGACCGCCAGTCGAAGTCGAGGTCGTCGCCGTGCCCGTTCCAGCCGGTGATCGCCGCGCGCACCTCGGCGAGCGTACGGTCGTCCACCGGCGCGTACGACAGCCCGTCCTGGCCGATGACCTCCAGGGTGACGCCCTGCGCGGCCTTGGCGCTGTGATCGGGGTCGCGCAGCAGGGCCAGATCGCTGTGGGCGTGCATGTCGATGAAGCCGGGGGCGAGGGTCAGGCCCGTCGCGTCCAGTTCCCGGGTCGCCGTCGGGCGCTGGCAGCCCGCCGCCGCGGCCTCCTTGACGATCGAGACGATCCGGCCGCCGTCCACCACCACGTCCGCGCGGTAGGCGGGCGCTCCCGTGCCGTCGACGACCTCCGCGTCCCTGATGACCAGCTCTGCCATGCTGCCGCGCTCCTAGAAGAACGTCCGTACGTATTCCACGACCGTGCCGTCCGCCTCGGCGACCGGGATCAGCTGCCACTTGTCGAACGAGGTGCACGGATGCGACAGGCCCATGCCGAGCCAGTCCCCGACCTCCAGGTCCGCCTCCGGTGCCGTGCGCAGCCAGCCGTGCTGGTCGGACAGGCCCGTCACCTCGATGCCGGTCGCCGCCCGCTCGGCGCCGCCGTCCCGGCGCACCACCTGGGCGAACGGCAGATGCAGGTCGTAGGCCGCGTCCCGCTTGCCCGCGTTCACGAACGCCTGCTCGGGGGAGGGGCGGGAGACCACCTGGGCCCAGAGGCGGAACGCGGGCTCCAGGGCGCCCTCCTGCGGGACCCGGTTGAACGGGGTCAGCTCCCGGTAGTGGCCGTCGTCGTGCGACACATAGGCGCCCGAGCGCAGCAGCTTCAGCACCGGCGCGGACAGCTCCGGGATCTCCGCGAAGACCTCCGCGACCGCGTCGAACCAGGCGCTGCCGCCCGCGCTCACCACGATCTCGTCCAGCCCGGCGAACCGGCCCGCCGCGTCGAGGTCCACCGCCAGCGCCACCAGCCGGCGCAGCCAGGCGTGCACCCGCTCCGGGTCGGCCCGCGGCACCTCGCCCTCGTAGCCCGCGACCCCGGCCAGCCGCAGCGTCGCCGTGGCGGCCACCGCGTCGGCCACCGCGGCGCACCCGGCCTCCGTGCGGACGCCGGTCCGCGCGCCCTCACCGGCCGCCAGCTCCACCACCACGTCCACCGGGCGGGGCGCCCCTCGCAGCGCCGCGTCCATCAGCTCCACGCCGCGCACGGAATCGACGTAGCAGAGGAACCGGAAACCGGGATCCGCGGCCAGTTCGGCGGCGATCCAGCGCAGGGCCGCCGCGTCCACCAGCTCATTGGCGAGGAAGATCCGCCGGACGCCGAACTCCCGTGCCACCCGTACCTGGTGGGGGACCGCGAGGGTGATGCCCCAGGCGCCGTGCTCGATCTGGCGGTGGAAGAGCCGCGGGGCCATGGACGTCTTGCCGTGCGGCGCGAAGGCGAGGCCGTGGCGTTCGGCGTATGTCTCCATCAGCGCGAGATTGTGCTCCAGGCGCTCGGCGGACAGCGCGAGCACGGGCGTGGTGAAGCCGCCGGTGAACAGATTGCGGCGCTGGGCGGCCAGCTCGCCGACCGTCAGCCCGGCGGCGTCCGGGGGGAGGCCCTTGAAGCGGTGGCCGACCCGCTCCCCGGCGAGGGCGGCGAGGCGGGCGAGCGCTTCGGAGCCGGTGACGTCCTTGTCGAGGGCCATGCAGCCTCCCTGATCCGGTGATCCGGTGATCCGGTGCGGTATTGCGGTATTGCGGTATTGCGGCGATGCGGCAGTGCGGCAATGCGGTAGTGCGTTGTGGTGATTCGGTGATCGGTCGTGGTGATTCGGTGATCTGATGCGAATGTGCCGACGCATTGAACCGGTGCGTTGCGCTGTGTGCAACGTTCATTGCGCATGTCGCTCACTGCTGTCTAACATCTCGGCCAGTGCGAGGTCAACGGAGCCGCCTCGCCCAGGCCGAGGGAGCCACACCATCGTGACGGTCACCGGACCCACCCCCGACGTGGTGGAGGTCGTAGCGCTCGGCGAGTCCATGGTCACGTTCCGTCCCTCCACGCCGGGCCGCCTCGCCGATGTGACCGCCTTCGAACGGGGCATCGGCGGCGCCGAGTCCAATGTGGTGTGCGTCCTGGCCGCCGCCGGGCACACCACCCGCTGGGTCAGCCGGGTCGGCGCCGACCCCTTCGGCGACCACCTGACCACCGCCGTCGGCGGCTACGGCGTGGACACGGCGGCGGTGCGCCGGGACGCCGGGCGGCCCACCGGCATCTACTTCCGCACCGCCGGGGACCGCGCCACCGACGCCCACGAGGTGGCGTACTACCGGGCGGGCTCGGCGGCCTCCGCGATGTCCGTGACCAACGTGGACCTGGCCGCCGTACGGGCCGCGAGGGTGCTGCATCTGTCCGGGATCACCGCCGCGCTGTCGGCGAGCTGCCAGGACCTGCTGCGCGAGCTGCTGGCCCCCCGCGCCGGGCGCCCCCTCGTCTCCTTCGACGTCAACCACCGCTCCCGGCTCTGGCCCGCCGGCGGCGACGGCCCCGCCGTACTCCTGGAACTGGCCCGCGGCGCCGATGTCGTCTTCGTCGGACAGGACGAGGCCGAGGAGGCGTGGGGAGTGACCGGCGGCCCCGAGCGCATCCGGGAGGCGCTGCCCGAGCCCGGCGTGCTGGTGGTCAAGGACGGTGGACGCGGGGCGACCGCCTTCGGCCCCGCGGCCACGCCCCGCGCCTACGTCCCCGCCCCCCGGGTCGCCGTCACGGCCGCCGTCGGCGCCGGGGACGCCTTCGCCGCCGGATTCCTCTCCGCCACCCTGCGCGCACTGTCCGTCCCCGACCGGCTGCGGCACGGCCACCTCATGGCCGCCGCCGCCCTGACCGCCCCCGGCGATCTCGCCGCCCCGCCCGCCCGCGCCCGCGCCGACCGGCTTGCCGCCCTGGACGACGAGGCGTGGGGGAGACTGCGACTCGGCCCCGGCTGGACCCACGCCGCCGACCGGGCCGAGGAGGAGGTAACCACCCCATGAGCCAGACCGTCGACCGCGCGCTGAGCATCCTTCCGCTGCTCGCCGAGGGCCCCGCCGACCTCGGGCAGGTCGCCGAGCGGCTCGGCGTCCACAAGTCCACCGCCCTGCGCCTGCTGCGCACCCTGCACGAGCACGGCCTCGTCTACCGCCAGTCCGACCAGCGCTACCGCCTGGGCGCCCGGCTCTTCTCGCTCGCCCAGGAAGCCATGGAGAACCTGGACATCCGCGAGATCGCCCACCCGCACCTGATCCGGCTGAACGAAGCCTGCGGTCACACCGTCCACCTCGCCGTCCACGAGGAGAACGAGGTCCTCTACATCGACAAGGTGGAGAGCCGCTACCCGGTGCGGATGTACTCACGGATCGGCAAGCCCGTGGCCATCACGGTCGCCGCCGTCGCCAAACTGCTGCTCGCCGACCTGCCCGAGCATGAGCGCCGCGCCCTCGCGGACAAGCTCGACTACCCCATGTTCACAGCCCGTTCGACCCCGAACGCCGACGCGTTCCTCAGGGAACTGGCCCGGGTGCGCGAACAGGGCTGGGCCACCGACCTCGGCGGCCACGAGGAGTCCATCAACTGCGTCGCCGCCCCCATCCGCGGCGCCGACGGCCGGGTCGTCGCCGCGATGTCGGTGTCCGCGCCCAACGTCGTCGTCACCGCCGACGAACTCCTCACCCTGCTCCCGCTCGTGCGCCGCACCGCGGACGCGATCAGCGGCGAGTACTCCGGCAGAACCCCCGCGTAACCCGTGTATCCCGTGCAACGACCCTCAAGGACCCAGGTACCAGACATGACCGAGAAGATCGCCCTCACTCCCTCGACCCACACCACCCCGCCCGCGAAGTTCTCGCACGGCGTGCGCAAGGGCAACATCCTCCAGGTCGCCGGGCAGGTCGGCTTCCTGCCCGCCGTCGAGGGACAGCCGCCGACGCCGGCCGGCCCGGCCCTGCGCGAGCAGACCCTCCAGACCCTCGCCAACGTCAAGGCGATCCTTCAGGAGGGCGGCGCGAGCTGGGACGACGTGATCATGATCCGCGTCTACCTCACCGACGTGGACCACTTCGCCGAGCTGAACCAGCTCTACAACACCTACTTCGAGGAGCAGGGCCTCACCGCCCCGCCCGCCGCCCGCACCACGGTCTACGTCGGGCTCCCCGCGGGCCTGCTCATCGAGATCGACGCCCTGGCCGTCCTGGGCTGACCACCGGGGGGCCCTTGGGCATCGTCGCCATAACGAAGTAGGGGCCGACTGTCCCGGACACAGGTTTGTCGACCATACTGCGGGGCTGTGGAGCAGCGCATAGGTACGAGCAGTCAGCCCCTGGACGCCGGGGTCAACCCGGCACACATCCCCGGGCTCACACAGCCCGCGCCGGCAGAGCCGGAGGACGTGGTCGAGGAGGCGGAGCAGACCGCCGCCGACTCCACCGCGGCCGAGGGCGCGGCCCCCGAGCCTCCAGAGCCGGACGCGGAATCGGGCACGGAATCGGACGCCGACCTGGAATCGGACGCCGACGCGGATGCGGAAGAGGACGAGGACGAGGCGGCCGACGGTCACGTGTTCGAGGCCGCCGACCGCCGGGCCCGTATCGTCGCCGACGCCAAGGGCGTACGTCTGAGCCTCGACGAGGAACGGTGCGAGTTCACCTGGGACGAGATCGGCGCGATCGAGAGCGTGGCACCGAGGTTCGGGAAGCGGTACACGGTGACCGTGCACACCCCGGACCGCCGCTGGTACCCGATCGAGATCGAGGCCAAGTCCAAGGCGGACCACAAGGAGTGGGACGAGCGGCTGGACGCGGTCCTGGACGCCTACTTCGAGGACGGCACCGCGGAGTCGGATGAACCGGAAGCGGCGGAAGAGGCGATAGAGCCGGACGCGGAATCGGACGCCGACGCGGAAGCGGACGAGCCGAAGGCGGCGGACGAACCGAAGGAACCGAAGGCGGCCAAGGCGGCCAAGGCCGAGACCGGGGCGGCCGACACCGACAAGTGAGGTGCGCGGGGCAAACCCCGCGCACCGCACCGCCGGGCACCGCGCGCTAGGCGCAGTACTGGGCCTCCTTGCCGATGGACCGGTACATGCAGTCGGCGTTCTCCAGCAGCTGGAGGACGGCGTCCCGGTTACGGGACGTCTGCTGCTCGATGACCTCGTCGGGCGGGTAGAACCCGCCCCCGCTCGCGGATCCCGGGTACAGCTCGAAGGTGTACCCGAAGATCTTCTGGCTGCCCCACAGCCAGTCGTCGATCGACCCGTCCGTGATGTAGAGGTCGCTGGCCTGCTCCGGCGAGAAGCCGTTGCTCGCGGCCATCTGCTGCCCGACCGTGGCGAAGGCGTTGCGGTCGTCGGCGGTCATCCCGGTGGTGGTGTCGGAGTACGTGTACCCGAACGGCCACAGCACCAGCTCGCCGTACGTGTGGAAGTCCACCCCGGCCGTGATCTGCTGCTCGCCGCCGACCACCCGGCTGCGCACGAAGTCGGCGACCACCTTCACCTCGGGCGCCGACTCGGGGGCGGCCCCCCGGTAGGTGTCGGAGGACGTGGTGCCGGAGGAGCCGCCGCAGCAGCCCCAGTTGTAGTTCCAGTTGCGGTTCAGATCGGTGCCGATGTACGACGAACCCGTGTTGGGCTGGCGGTTCTTGCGCCAGGAGCGGTAGGTGCCGGTGGCGATGTCGTACTCGCCGCCGTCCGGGTTCATGTCCGGCACGATCCAGATCTCCCGGCCGTTGACCATGTTGGTGACCCGGGAGTCGGTGCCGTAGTCGGAGGTCAGCTCGCGCAGCAGATACAGCGCCATCTCGACGGTGAGGTGCTCGCGGGCGTGCTGATGGTGGGTGAACAGCACCTCGGGCTCGGCCTCGTCGGTGCCCACATTGTCACTGATCTTGATGGCGACGATGTTGCGGCCCTGGTAGGAGGTGCCGATCACACGCTGGCTGGCGATGGACGGATTGGCCGAGACGAGCGAGTTGATCTCGGCCGTCATCTCCGTGTAGTTGTGATAGCCCGAGTCGGCGGACGGGAAGTCCAGCAGGCGTACGTCGTCCTCCCCGGCGGACCGGTCGGGGACGGCGCCGAGCGCGGTGACCTCGTAGCCGAGCGAGCGCAGCTTGCTGATCTGGTCGGCGCGGCCGGAGACGACGACCGTGTGCTCATCGGCGTCGTCGACGGTGACGCCGGTCTGCTGAAGTGCCGTACGGTCCGCGGCGGTCGAGCGCATATGGACCTCGTACTGGCGGATGTCGTCCGAGGAGGCGGCCGGCCTGCTCGCGCTGTCCGCGCTGGCGTCGGAGGTGGCCGCCGAGATCGGGGCGGCCAGCGCCAGGGCGAGCAGGACGGCGAGCACGGCGGTGCGTCCGCGGCTGCCGCGTCTGGGCACGGCACCTGAGCCGCGGGGGTGGAGTCGCATGAAGTCTCCTTGTTTCTCCGGGGTTCCGGGGTCTTCCGGAAGTGGGGGAGTGGAGCGGGGGGTGGTTCTTCCGTGCGACGTACGGGTGGCGCTCATGCTCCGGGTATGGCATGCGCAGGTCAAGAGTGAATCTGGGAGTGGCCTGTGCGAGGCGTGTGCTATCGGCCTGACCCTCCGTGAAAAGCCGTGCAGTGTACGCGACTTGATCTCCGGCCCACCCCGCAAACCCGGAAGTGCACCCACGAGCGTGACCCTGGCGTGCATATATGTGAGGTACGGGGGAGAGTGGCAGTCCGCGTGAGGGAGCCCCGTACTCCACTCCGGCTCCCGCACCCCACCCCGGAGGACAGGCTGATCATGGGCGGATCAGCACCACGACGGGACGGCCGGCTGCCGGTCGAGACGACCAGCTTCGTCGACCGGCGCGGTGAACAGACCGAGGGCCGTGAACTGCTCGCGAAGGCACGGCTGGTCACCCTGACCGGGCCGGGCGGCGTCGGCAAGACCCGGCTGGCGGCCCGGATCGCGGCCCGCGTGGAGCGGGCGTTCCCCGACGGGGTGCGCTTCGTCCAGCTGTCCGGACTGCACGACCCCGAACTGGTCCCGCTCGCCGCCGCCGACGCGCTGGACCTGCACGACCACTCCAACCAGCCGGTCCTCGACGCGCTGGTGGAGCAACTGCGCGACCGGCGCCTGCTGCTGGTCGTCGACAACTGCGAGCACCTGGCCGACGCCTGCGCCGAACTCGCCGCCGCCCTGCTGCACGGCACCACCGGCGTCCGCATCCTCGCCACCAGCCGTCACCGCCTCGGCCTGGCCGAGGAACACCTCCTGGAGATACGGCCACTGCCGGTGCCCGGCCCCGACGACGACCTCGCCGCCCATCCCGGGCCCGCCCTCACCCTGTTCGCCGACCGGGCCGCCGCCGTGGTCCCCGGCTTCCGCCTCACCGCCGCCAACCGGTCCGCCGTGGCCCGTCTGTGCCGCCGCCTCGACGGGCTGCCGCTGGCCATCGAACTCGCCGCCGTCCGGATGCGGGTGCTGGGCGTCGAACAGCTCATCGCCCGCCTGGACGACCGCTACCGCCTGCTGTCCACCGGCAGCCCCGCCGTCCTGCCCCGCCACCAGACCCTGGGCGCCGCGATCGACTGGAGCCACGAGCTGTGCACCCAGCGCGAACAGCTCGTCTGGGCCCGCGCGGGCGTCCTCGCCGGCTCCTTCGACCTGGAAGCCGCCGAGGCCGTCTGCGCCGACGGCGAGACCGTCCGCTCCTACGACGTCCTCGACGCCATCGCGGGCCTGGTGGACAAGTCCGTACTGTGCCGGGAACCAGGAGAGGGGGAAGAGCGCTCGGGCGGGGGCCACGAGGACCTGGAGGACTTGGGGGACTTCGGGGGCTTGGGGGACCTGGGGGGCTTCGGGGACCTCCCCACCCTCCTCCCCACCCCGGCCCCCACCCCGGCCCCCACCCCGGCCCCCACCCCGTGGACCACCCCCCTCCCGCCCCCACCGCCCCTCCGCTACCGCCTCCTCGACACCCTGCGCCACTACGGGCTGGACAAGCTCCGGTTGCGCGGCGGGGAGGAGGGGGCCGCCCGGCGGCGGCAGCTGGCGTGGATGCAGCGGCGGGCCGAGGAGTGCGAGCGGAACTGGTTCGGCCCCGGGCAGCGGGAGGCCGTGGCGCGGCTGCGGGCCGATCAGGACAATCTGCGGGCCGCCCTCGACTTCGCCCTCACCGCCCCCGGCGAGGCCCTCGCGGGGCTGCGGCTGGCCGGCACCCTGTGGTTCTACTGGCACGCCTGCGGCGCCCCGCGCGAGGGCCGCTACTGGCTCGACCGCGCCCTCGGCGCCAACCCCGCGCCCACCCGTGAACGCGCCCGCGCCCTGTGGACCTCCGCCCTGCTGGCCGGCTGCCCCGAGGACCTCACCCGCGGCCGAAGACAGGCCGAGCGGGCCCGCGCGCTCGCCCTGCGGCTCGGCGACCGGGCGGAGGCCGCGCACGCCGAGTATGTGATGGGCGTCGTGGTGCTGTTCGGCAACGACCTCCCGGCCGCCCTCGCCCACTTCCGCGCCAGCGTCGCCCGCGGCCCGCTCCCCGGCCAGCACCTCAGCCTGGTCGGCCTGGACCGGGTCGAACTCGCCTGCGCCCTCGCCTTCCTCGGCCGGGCGGACGAGGCCATAGCCGTCTGCGAGGAGACCCGACGGCTGTGCGAACGGCACGGCGACGCCTGGGTCCTGTCGTACGTCCTGCGCATCATGGCCCTCGCCCATGTCGTCAAGGACGACCTCCCGCGCGCCGAGCGCCACGCCCGTGAGGCGCTGCGCCTGAAACGGGCCGTCCACGACGTCCTCGGCATCGGCCTCACCCTCGACCTGCTCGCCCGGATCAGCGCCCTGCGCGACGCCCCCGAGCGGGCCGCCGTCCTGCTCGGCGGCGCCGACCGCGTCTGGGCCGACGTCGACCGCAACCGCTGGGGCTCCGACCCGCTCACCACCGACCGCGCCGACACCGAGAACCGGGCCCGCGCAGCCCTCGGCACCCCCCTGTTCCAGAAGTCGTACGAGATCGGCCGCTCGCTCGGCCTGGAGGAGACCCTCGGCCACGCCCTCGACGAACCCCCGCCCGCCCCCGCGCCCCCAGCTCCCACCGCCCCCGCCCCGCTCACCCGGCGCGAGAACGAGGTCGCCCTCCTCGTCGCCGAGGGACTCGCCAACCAGCAGATCGCCGACCGCCTCGTCATCGCCCGCCGCACCGCCGAGGGCCATGTCGAACGCATCCTCAACAAGCTCGGCTTCACCAGCCGCAGCCAGATCGCCGCCTGGGTGACCGCACGCCAGTAGAGCCGTGCCGCCCATCCCAGCCCCACCCACTCATTCCCTGGGAGCCTCATGACCACGTTCGCCCACCCCGCCACCCCGCACGGCGTCTTCGACCACCGCATGGCCGTGTTCGGCACCGACGAGGAGTTCCTGGAGGCCGCGCTCCCCTTCCTGGCCGAGGGCCTCACTGCACCCGGCGAACCGGCCCCGGTCGCCATCACCACCCCCGCCCGTCTCGCCCTTCTGCGCGACACCTTCCGCGACACCATCAGCTATGTCCCGCACACCGACTGGTACACCGGCTCGGCGCCCAACGCGATCGCCCAGGGCGCCGGTTACCTCGCCGAGCACGCGGGACCGGGCGGCCGGATCCATCTCCTCATGGAACCCGACTGGGCGGGCCGGGCCGGCAGCTCGGCGCGCGAGCGCACCGAGTGGATCCGCTACGAGTCCCTGGCCAACCTCCTCTTCGCACCGCTCGCCACCACGGCCCTGTGCGTCTACGACACCCGGATCGCGGCCCCCGAGGTCATCACCCAGGCCCGCCGCACGCACCCCGGCACCGGCGGCTACGAGGACCCGTACCGGCTGACGGCCGAACTGGACGCCGTACCCCTGCCCGCGGCCCCCGCGGACGCCGAGCCGCTGCCGGTGGACGCGGTGGCGGCGTGGGCGGGCGCCCGGGGCCTGGCGGCGACGGACGCGGAGCTGTTCGCGGCGGCGGTCGGGGAGGCGGCGCATGCGCTGGGGCCGCACCGCGCGGAGGTACGGGTGTGGGGCGACGCCCCGGCGTGCGTGGCCGAACTGCGCATCCCGGGCTACCTCGACGACCCGCTCGCGGGGTTCGTGCCGCCGCCGGGCGGGCTGCGCCCGGAGCGGGGGCAGGGGCTGTGGTTCGCGCGGCAGGTGTGCGCGTACGTGGATGTGCGGGGCGGCACGGGACCCGCGTCCACGACGGCCGTGCGGGTGCAGTACGGGCGGTGACGGGGGTACGGGGGTAGGAGGGTAGGGGGGTAGGGGGTGCGGTGACCGGGGTACGGGCGCGTAGGTGGTGATAGGTAGTGATTGGGGTAGTCCTCCCCGTGCGGAAGGCGGGCCGGGCGGTCACTCTGGAGACATGCTCCAGCTCTCCGGAAACCGATCCCCGGGCCCCGACTTTCCGGACGGCGCGTTCCCCCAGCCACCGCTGCGGGCCGGTCATCTGCGGGTCACGTACGACCCCCGTCCCACCGCGGTCCGCGAGGCCCGGGTGGCGGTGCGCAGGCATCTGGAGGAGTGGGGCCTGGCGGAGCACGACGCCCCCGAGGGCCTGGTGGACACGGCCGAACTCCTGGTCAGCGAGGTGACGACGAACGCGCTGCTGCACTCCGCGGGCCGCTTCACCCTCACCCTGTCGGCCGCCCACGGCGTGCTGCGCTGCGAGGTCGGCGACCTCGGTCCCCGGACCCCGCGGGTGGTCGAGGCGGGCGGCGCGGAGAACGGACGCGGCATGTTCCTGGTGGCGGCACTCGCCCGCCGCTGGGGCTGCCGGCAGGAGGGGGCGGGCAAAACCGTCTGGTTCGAGCTGGGCACCTGCGCGTGCGACGGCTGCGGTCGGCGACAGCCGTAGCACGCGTAGCCCCGGCGGGGCCCCGGCGGCACGGTCGGCCATCGGGGCCCACCGGCCGGCCCGGCGGGCGCACGCGTTCGCGACTGCGTACATCGGGTGAAGATCGCCGCACACCCTCTTGTCCGCCGTCGGCCCTTGCGCTTACTTGGCCCGCATGGCGGACACCACGGGAAACACCTCGCAGACCAGGGCGCCCGACCGGCCGGGCACCGACACCGGCCCGCGCGGATCGAGCTGGCGGCACATCGGCCCCGGGATCGTGGTCGCGGCGACCGGGGTCGGCGCGGGCGACCTGGTGGCGACGCTCATCGCGGGCAGCAATTTCGGCTACACCCTGCTGTGGGCGGCGGTCCTCGGCTGCCTGGTGAAGATCTCCCTGGCGGAGGCGGCGGGCCGCTGGCATCTGTCGACCGGCCGCACCCTGTTCGACGGCTGGGCCGGGCTGGGCCGCTGGACCCTGTACTTCTTCGCCGTGTACGCGGTGATCTGGGGGTTCGTCTACGGGGCGGCCGCGATGTCGTCGAGCGCCCTGCCCCTGCAAGCGCTGTTCCCGGGGGTGATGGATCTGGAGTGGTGGGGCATCGGGTGCGGGCTGGTCGGCCTGGTGTTCGTCTGGTTCAACAAGTACGTGGTGTTCGAGAAGGTCATGACGGTGCTGGTCGGCGTCATGTTCGTGGTGACGGTGTATCTGGCGGTCCGGGTCACCCCCCATCTGGCGGACGCCTTCGCGGGCCTGCTCCCGGTGCTGCCCGACGAGAAGGACTCGATCCTCAACACCCTCGGGCTGGTCGGCGGGGTCGGCGGCACCATCACGCTCGCGGCCTACGGGTACTGGGTGAACGCCAAGGGCTGGAACGACACCGGCTGGATGAGGATGATGCGCCTGGACAACCGGGTGGCGTACGCGACCACCGGCATCTTCGTCGTGGCGATGCTCTTCGTCGGCGCCGAACTCCTGCACTCCGCCCATGTGGCCATCGCCACCGGCGACCAGGGCCTGATCCAGCTCGGCGACATCCTGGCCGCCGAGTACGGCGACGCCACCGCGACGTTCTTCCTGATCGGCTTCTTCGCCACCTCCTTCACCTCCCTCATCGGCGTCTGGCACGGCGTCAGCCTGATGTTCGCCGACTTCACGGCCCGCTTCGGCGCCGCCGGGGAGTCCCGGGGCGACGCGGTGGCCTCCGGCACCCGCGAACGCTCCTGGCCCTTCCGCGCGTACCTGCTCTGGCTGACCTTCCCCCCGATGGTCCTCCTCTTCCAGGACCAGCCCTTCCGTCTGATCATCCTCTACGGCGTGCTGGGCGCCGCCTTCCTGCCCTTCCTGGCCGGCACCCTGCTCTGGCTCCTCAACTCCCCGCGCACACCCCGGGAATGGCGCAACGGTCCGCTCAGCAACACCATGCTGACCCTCGCGGGCGTCCTCTTCCTGGTGCTGTGCGTCAAGCAGGTCTGGGACCAGCCCTGGTCCGACTTCTTCTGAGCCTCCTCCGCCTTCCGCCGCCGATCCCGCTCGCGGGCACGCGTGACGCCCGGGTCCCCCTGAGGGGACCCGGGCGTCGGGGTGCGGTCCTGCGGTGGCGTGTCGGCGCTAGGGCAGCGCGTCCACGTGCGGGCCCACCACGTTGGACCAGGCGTTGCCGGACGTGGCGTCCCAGTTGGTCGACCAGGTCATGGCGCCGCGCAGGTCGGGGTAGGTGCGGGCGGGCTTGAAGGTGCCGCAGCTGGTGCCCTTGGTGAGGCAGTCCAGGGCGGCGGTGACCACGGACGGGGCGACATAGCCGCCGCCGGCCGCGCGGGTGGAGGCGGGCACGCCCAGGCCGACCTGGGACGGGGCCAGGCCGTTCTCCAGCTGGATGCAGGCCAGGGCGGTCAGGAAGTCGATCGTGCCCTGGGCGTAGACCTTGCCGTCGCAGCCCAGCATCGTGCCGCTGTTGTAGTACTGCATGTTGACGACCGTGAGGATGTCCTTCACGTTCAGGGCCGTCTGGAAGTAGGAGTTCGAGGTCGACTGCATGTCGATCGTCTGGGGGGCCATGGTGAGGACCAGGTCCGGACCCGCCAGCGCCGACAGCGAACGCAGGGCCTGCGTCATGTAGGTGGCGTTGAGGCCGTTCTCCAGGTCGATGTCCACGCCGTCGAAGCCGTACTGCTGCATCAGCGCGTACACCGAGTTGGCGAAGTTGGTCGCCGACGTGGAGTTGTTGACGGTGATCGTGCCCAGCTCGCCGCCGATGGAGATGACGACCTTCTTGCCGGCCGCCTTCTTCGCGGCGAGGTCCGCCTTGAACTGGTCGACCGTGTAGCCGTTCAGGCCCACCGTGTCGAGGTTGAAGGTGACCGCGCCCGGCGTCGCCGTCGCGTCCGCGAAGGACACGGCGATGATGTCGTAGGCCGCCGGGACGTCGGAGAGCTTCTGGACCGTGGCGCCGTTGTTGAAGTTCTGCCAGTAGCCGGTCACCGCGTGCTTGGGCACCGTGCCGCCACCGCCGCCCCCGGTGGCCGGGGTGGTCACCGCGACGGCCGTCGAACGGGGTGATTCACCGGCCGCGTTGGTCGCCGTCACCTGGAAGGAGTACGAGGTGCTCGCGGTCAGGCCGGTCACCGTCGCCGAGGTGCCGGTCACCGCGGTGATCCGGGTGCCGTCCCGGTAGATGGCGTAGCCGGTCGCGCCGGAGACCGTGTTCCAGGCCAGGTTCACCGAGGTCGCGGTCGTGCCGGAGGCCGCGAGTCCGGTCGGCGCCGTCGGGATCGTCGGGCCCGGGTCCGTACCGCCGCCGCCGTCCGGGCCGAAGACCGAGACGTCGTCCACGAAGTAGGGCTGCTGGCCGTACCAGCCGTGGGTGTAGACCGTCACCGACGTGGTCGAGGCACCCGTCGTGAAGGTCGTCGACAGCTGCTTCCAGGCCGTCGAGTCGGGGGTCCACGTCGAGACGTCCGTGGTGCCGGTGCCGGTCGCGCCGAGGTAGGCGAAGCCGCCCTGCACCCATGCGCTGAGGGTGTACGTCGAGCTGGGCTGCACCGCGACCGTCTGCGTACAGCGGGCGTTGTCCTGCCCGGAGGGGGCCGCACGCAGGGCCGCGGTGCCGCCGTGCACCGGCGTGGACACCGAGGTGCCGCTGTTCGCCGAGCACGTCCAGTTGCTCACGCCGGACTCGAAGCCCGCGTTCTTGGCGTTGTTGATGTCGGCCGCGGACGCCTCCACGGCGGTCGACAGGGAGAGGGCGAGGGCGGCGACAGCGGCCCCCGCCCATACACGGGTACGGAGCTTGGGCCGGGGGGTGCTGATGTTCCGTCTGTGCCAAGCGAGGTCCACTCGGGCCTCCGGTGGGGAGAGTCGGGACGGGGAGGGGGAATGCCGGAAAGACTCAGGGGGGAGAGAAGAGGAACGGTGGCCACCGCCGCTGCGTCAAAGGTGGTCCAGACCAATTGTGTTGTCAAGGTCTGGACCAGACCGACACCCGCTTCACAGGGTCGTGGCGCGCCTAACCTGCCCTGTTTTGAAGTGACTTGTGCGATGTCAGTTGTCGCAGAGCCACCGAAACGCTGTTCTCCGGTCATAGAGGCACGGATACAGTGCTGGCGTAGTCACGCAATGAAGTCATCTCGGTGCACCGGAGTCACGCCGCGCACCGGCCGGCGAAATCGGGGAGCTGCGCGTGCCAACTGCCATTGCCGTGACCGGTGCCGATCTCGCACTGCCGGCGCAGGACGAACGGACCCTGCCCGCCGCCGTGCTGCCCGACCTGGACCGGCGCCCGCTGGACCAGACCCTGGCCGAGATGCAGGTGCTGCTCGACCAGCACGGTCAGGTCGTCGTCGTGTGCTCCGGCGCCGCGCCCCCCGCCGTGCACCGGCGGCTGCACACCATCCGCTCACTCCTCGAAAGCGACCGGATCGCCCTCTTCAGCCCCGACCTGCCGCCGCTCGGCGTCGCCGTCCTCGCCCGGCAGCTGCGGCAGCTCGCCTCCTGCGATCTCAGCCCCGGCGTGCTCGCCTCCGCCGGCCGGCTGCTCACCCACTACATCCACGCCGGTGCCGTCCTCGGCTCCGTCGCCAGGCTCGACCGGGTACCCGTCACCCTCAAGGCACACGCCAAGTCCTGGATGCCGGGCAGCCAGTTCGCCGTACTCGCCCATCCACAGCCGCAGCTCGTGCGGCTCGGACCCGATGCCCAGCTCGCCGGACCGGAGTTCGCCACCCGGATGGTGGTCGCCAAAGGACAACTCGCCACCGACTGGGTCACCGCGGCCCTCGCCCCCGCCTGGCAGATCCAGGGCCTGCGCGAGACCGAACTGCCCGCCGACTCCGCCCGCTGGTGGGGGACGGGCAGGATGGTCGAGTTCTGCGCCCATCTGGCCGATCTGCCGGTGCTCTACCAGCTCGTCACCTCCGTACGCCGGACCGTCTGTCACTGGTGCGGCCTCGATGTCATCGGCGACCTGTGCGTGTTCTGCCGCGCGACCCCGCCCGGGAGCGATGACGTACCCCCGGCCCCCGGCCGCGCGGCTCCCGCCGACGGGAAGCCCGCCCGGCTGACACAGAGCCCCGGGCGCAGCCGCCGGGCCCTGGCCCCGTAGCACCCGTAGTACTTGAAGTACCCGTAGTACTTGAAGTACTTGAAGCGCCCCGCAACCCCCGTAGCCCAGAAGCCCCGCACCACCGTCCGCCACCCCGCCCCGCCACACCCCCCATCGAGGACGCACGGTTCATGAACTCCCGTCAGCGCCGCGGCGTGATACTCCTGCTCCTGTCCATCCTGTGCGCCCTCGGTGCCTTCGCCGGCGTGCTCTCCGTCGTCAACGACGTCCGGTCCAAGGTCGGCCCCGAGGTCACCGCCTACGAGCTGAAGTCGAACGTGGCGCCCTACACGCCGCTCAGCACCGGCCAGTTCAGCGCGATCGAGCTGCCGGAGCGCTGGCTGTCGCCGACCGCCGTCACCGACCTCGCCGACATCCGCGGCAAGATCGCCGTGACCACCCTCAAGAAGGGCTCGCTCCTCCAGAGCGACATGATCGTCGACCAGCCCGCCCTCAAGCCGGGCGAGCAGGAGGTCGCCATCATGATCGACGCGGCGACCGGGGTGGCCGGCAAGATCACCCCCGGCGCCACCGTCAACGTCTACGCCACCTTCGAGGGCCAGCGCGAGGAGGACCCCGACCAGTCCCGGGTGATCGTCGCCAACGCCCGGGTGCTCGACGTCGGCGAGCTGACCCCGCTCGAAGCCGACTCGAACGACCGCACCGGCACCGCCGGAGACGCCGTGCCCATCACCTTCGCGCTGTCCGCGATCGACGCCCAGCGCATCACCTACGCCGAGTCCTTCGCCGAACAGGTCCGGCTCGCCCTCGTCGCCCCCGGCGGCGACGGCACGGTGCCCGAAGAGGACCGCACCTACGAACTCGCCGAAGACCAGTGACGACACGCAAGGACAAGGGAGAGGCCGCCCCATGCCCACCAGGATCCTTCCGGCGGTGGCCGACGCGGACGCGGTCCGTTCGCTCACCACACTCCTCAGCCAGCTCCCGGACGCCGAACCGGTCCACCCGGTCCTCGACTCCACCCAGCTGATCGACACCCTCGCCCGGCTCGCCGCCGAGTCCGTCGACGAACTCCCCGAGGTCGTCGTCGTCCACGAACGGATCGGGCCGGTCCCCGCCCTGGAGCTGATCCGCGAGGTCGCGCTCCGCTTCCCCGCGGTCGGCGTCGTCCTGGTCACCTCCGACGCCGGCCCCAGCCTGTTCGCCGCCGCCATGGACTCCGGCGCCCGCGGTGTGGTCGCCCTCCCGCTGAGCTACGACGAACTCGCCGGCCGGGTCCAGGCGGTCGCCCAGTGGTCGGTGGGCGTCCGCCGCCATCTCGGCCACGGCGCCGACGTCCTCCCCGGCGTCGGCGGCACCGTCATCACCGTCAGCGGCGCCAAGGGCGGCGTCGGCACCACCGTCGTCGCCGTCCAGCTCGCCCTCGCCGCCCAGGCGTCCGGCCGCTCCACCTGCCTGGTCGACATGGACCTCCAGACCGGCGACATCGCCTCCTACCTGGACGTCCAGTTCCGCCGCTCGGTCGTCGACCTCGCCACCATCACCGACATCTCGCCCCGCGTCCTCGCCGACGCCGTCTTCCGCCACGACACCGGTACGGCCCTGCTGCTCGCCCCCGCCGACGGCGAACGCGGCGAGGAGGTCAGCGACCGCGCCGCCCGCCAGCTCGTCAGCGCCCTGCGCTCCCGCTACGAGACGGTCGTCCTGGACTGCGGCGCCCAGCTGAGCGGCGCCGGGGCGGCGGCCGTGGAGATGGCCGACACCGCGCTCCTGGTCACCACCCCCGACGTGGTCGCCGTGCGCGGCGCCAAACGCATGGTCCGCCTCTGGGACCGGCTCCAGATCCGCAAGGCCGAGGAGACCACCCTCGTCGTCAACCGGCACACCCGCGGTACGGAGATCCAGCCCGCCCTCATCCAGCGGATCACCGGCACCGCCGTCGCCAGGACCGTCGTACCCGCCCACTTCAAGGAACTCCAGGCGGTCGTGGACGCCGGCCGGCTGCACGAACTCGACGCCAAGAGCAGCGTGAAACAGGCTCTGTGGACGCTGGCCGCCGAACTGGGCCTGGTGCGCGGCCCCGAGAGCGGCACCGGCCCCGCCCACCGCCGGGGCGGCCGGGCCCGCGGCGCCGACCGGACACGCGCCCCGCGTGGCGGCGAGCGGGCCGCGCTGACCTTCCGGCGGCGCAAGGAGCTGGGGCGGTGAGGCGGCCCCGGGCGCGGGGCGATCGCGGTCAGGTCACCATCGAGTTCCTCGGCATGACGCCGCTGATCCTCCTCACGCTCGTACTCCTGTGGCAGTTCGTGCTCCTGGGATACACCTTCACGCTCGCGGGGAACGCTGCCGACGAGGCCGTCCGGGCCGGGACGGCCGCGCCACCGGGGGAGCGCGCCGCCGCCTGCGAGGAAGCGGGCACCGACAAGCTGCCCGGCGCCTGGGAGGGGAGCGCCGAAGTGAACTGCGGGGGATCGGGTTTCGTCACCGCGACGGTCACCCTGCGGGTCCCGGTGCTCTTCCCGGGCACGGTCGCCTTCCCGTTCGAGGTGACCGGGCACGCGGGCGCGGTGGAGGAGGACACGGGGGAGTGGGACTGAGATGCCGTACGAGTCGTCACCCGCCCGGCGCCCGCGGCGCGACCGGGGCCAGGTCGCCATCGAGTACCTCGGCTTCCTGCCCATCCTGCTGCTCGTCGCCCTCGGCACGGTCCAGCTCGGGCTGATCGCCTACGCCGGACAGCAGGCCGGCACCGCCGCGCGGGCCGGAGCCCGGGCCGCCTCGCTGGACCTGGGCGCCCAGCAGGGCTGCACGGCCGCGGTGAGCGACTGGCTCACCGTCGGCTGCTCCGAGGCCATCCTCGGCGACGAGGTCGAGGTCACCGCCGCCGTGGAGATCCCGCAGCTGATCCCCCTGTGGGACTTCGGGCAGGCCACCCGCACCGCCGTCATGCCGATCGACCACAGCGACTGAGAGGAGGCCCCGCGATGAGCCTGAGAGCACGCATCAACTCCCCCGAGGAGCAGGGCAGCCGGGGCGAGGACGGCCATCTGGTCGCCTCCTACCGGGCCAAGCTGCTGGAGGAGATCGACCTCGCGGAGATGAGTTCGCTCGCCACCGCCGACCGGCGGGCCCGGCTGGAGCGGGTGCTCGGGCACATCATCAGCCGCGAGGGCCCGGTCCTGTCCACCGTCGAACGCTCCCAGCTGATCCGGCGGGTGGTGGACGAGGCTCTCGGCCTCGGCATCCTGGAGCCGCTGCTCGAAGACGCCTCCATCACCGAGATCATGGTCAACGGCCCCGACGCGATCTTCGTCGAGCGCGGCGGCCGGGTCGAACAGCTCCCGCTCCGGTTCGCCTCCGCCGACCAGCTGATGCAGACCATCGAACGGATCGTCTCCACCGTCAACCGCCGGGTGGACGAGTCCAACCCCATGGTGGACGCCCGGCTGCCGTCCGGCGAACGCGTCAACGTCATCATCCCGCCGCTCGCGCTGACCGGCCCCACCCTCACCATCCGCCGCTTCCCGCGCTCCTTCACCCTCCAGGAGCTGATCGGCTTCGGCTCGCTCGACGAGCACATGCTGTATCTGCTGGCCGGGCTGGTGCAGGCCCGGTTCAACATCATCGTCTCCGGCGCCACCGGCACCGGCAAGACCACCCTCCTCAACGCCCTCTCCGGCCTCATCCCCGGCGGCGAACGCATCATCACCATCGAGGACTCCGCCGAACTCCAGCTCCAGCAGACCCACGTCATCCGCCTCGAATCGCGCCCGCCCAACACCGAGGGCAAGGGCCATGTCACCATCCGCGACCTGGTCCGCAACTCGCTGCGGATGCGCCCCGACCGGATCGTGGTCGGTGAGGTCCGCGGCGGCGAGTCCCTCGACATGCTCCAGGCGATGTCCACCGGCCACGACGGCTCGCTCGCCACCGTCCACGCCAACAGCGCCGAGGACACGCTGATGCGGCTCCAGACCCTCGCCTCCATGTCCGACGTCGAGATCCCCTTCGTCGCCCTGCACGACCAGATCAACAGCGCCGTCGATGTGCTCGTGCAGCTCACCCGGTTCGCCGACGGCACCCGCCGGATCACCGAGATCGCCCTGCTCGACAGCCACGGCGGGGAACCGTACCGGCTGGTGTCCGTCGCCCGCTTCGACGCCCGGCCGATGGCCGCCGACGGCCGGGTGCACGGCGTCTTCCGCCACTTCCCGCTGCCGCGCCGCACCGCCGACCGCCTCTACATGGCGAGCCAGCCCGTCCCGCAGGCCTTCGGCATCGCGCTCACCGAGGAACTGCTCGCCACCCGAGAAGCCAGGTAGGACCCGCCCCCCATGGACCTTGACGCCCCCGACCACCTTGACGCCCCCGATCACCTCGCCGCCCCCGCCCACCTCGCCGGTCTTGAGAACCTCACCAGCCTTGAGAACCTCACCGCGCTCACCATCGGCGCCACGCTGCTGACCCTGCTGCTCGCCGTCATCGGGGTGCATGTCTACGCCGCCGGACGCGCCCAGCGCCGGGCCCTGGTGGACCGGCTCACCTCGACCGGCCGGCTCCCGCTCACCGGACGCCGGCGCCACTTCCGCGACCTGGACCGCCGGCTGCGCCGCACCCGGCTCGGCCGCCGCCTGGAGCTGCGCCTGGCCGCCACCGGCCTGGACATCACCCCCGGCGAGTTCGCCGCGGCGATGCTCCTCGCGGTCGCCGGGCTGTGGCTGGTCGGCCACGCCGCCCTCGCGCCCTTCTTCGGCCCGATCGCCGGTCTGCTCGGCGTCGGGGCGGCCCTCCAGTTCCTCAACTGGCAGCGCCAGAAACGCATCGAGAAGTTCATCAACCAGCTCCCCGAACTCTCCCGGATCCTCGCCAACGCCACCAACGCCGGCCTCGCCCTGCGCACCTCGATCAGCATGGCCGCCGAGGAACTGGAGGCCCCGGCCGGCGAGGAACTCGCCAAGGTCGCCGACCAGCTGGCCCTCGGCGCCGCCCTGGACGACGCCCTGGACGAGATGGCCCAGCGCCTCCCCTCCCGCGAACTGGTCGTCCTGGTCACCACCCTGGTCCTCGCCAACCGGGCCGGCGGCCAGGTCGTCGGCGCCCTGCGCAACCTCACCGAGACCCTGGAGGAGCGCAAGGAGACCCGCCGCGAGATCCGCACCCAGCTCTCCCAGGTCAGCATGACGTCGTACGCCGTCCCCGCGATGGGCGTCGGCGCCCTCTTCCTGATGAACGGGGTCAAGGACGGCGCCCTGGACCGGATGACCGGCTCCCCGATCGGACAGGCGGCCGTCATCATCGCCTTCGGCCTGTACGCGGTGGGCTTCCTGCTCATCCGCAGGCTGTCCCGGATCGACGTGTAGGGGAGGGTGACGACCATGGCACTGCTGCTGGCCGCGCTGATGGCCCTGAGCGTCTGGGGCGTCTTCGCCGGCATCCGCATGTACCGCGCCGACGCCAAGCTCCCCGCCGATCTGCTGCTCGCCCTGGAGGTCGGCGCCACCCGCACCGGCGCGGTCGACTCCGTCATCGACCGCATGGGCATGCGCTACGCCCCCGCCGTACTGCGCCTGATGGGCCCCAAACAGGTCGCCAGGTACCGCCGCAAGATCGACCTCGCCGGAAACCCCGGCGGTCTGACCCTCAACCGCTACGCGGCCCGCCGGGCGGTGTACGGCGCCCTGGGCGCGCTGGGTTTCGTGGTCTTCCTGCTGCGCGGCGACTACCTGGTGGCCCTGCTCCTCCTGGCCTTCGGGGCGTTCTGGACGGAGGTCGGCATCTGGTCGGCGATCCGGGTCCGCAAGGACGTCATCGAACGCACCCTGCCGGACTTCCTGGACGTCCTCGCCGTCGTCGTCAGCGCGGGCCTGGGCTTCCGCCAGGCCCTGGACCGCGTGGCCGCCAAGTACGAGGGCCCCTGGGCCGACGAGATCCGGATCACCCTGCGCCAGATGGACCTCGGCGTCAGCCGCCGCGACGCCTTCGCGGAACTGCGCCGCCGCAACGACTCCGAACAGGTCGCCATGTTCGTCACCGCCCTCCAGCAGGGCGAGGAACTCGGCGCCCCGATCGTCGACACCCTGGTGTCCATCGCCAAGGACATGCGCCGCACCGACGCCCAGAACGCCCGCCGCAAGGCGGCCCGTGCGGTCCCCAAGGCCACCATGATGATCACCACCTTCATGGTCCCCGCCACCATGCTGCTCCTCGCCGCGGGCCTGCTCCTCGGCTCGGGGACGGACTTCGGCACCATCACCGGGGAGTAGCGGAAGATGACGACGGTGCCGACGGCGGGTGAGAACTGGGGACGCGGCCGACGGGCCCTGCGCGACCACCTCCGCCACGCGCTGCCTCCGATGCCCCCATGGGCGGGCACGGACACTGGCGCAGAACCGGCCATCCCCCTCCAGGTGAACGCCCTCCAGGCCCTGTGCCGCCAGGTCTTCGGCTTCCGGCTGGCGATGATCGCGGTGGCCGCCCCCGCGGCACTGCTGAACGCGGGCCCCGGACTGGGCGTACGCCTGGTCGGCGCGGCGGTCGTCGTCACCTTCATGGTGTCGTACGTCCTGTTCCGCGACTGGGAACGCTTCGGCCCCCTCCTGCTGCGCCACCCCGCCCTCCTGGCGGCGGACACGGCCTTCGGCGCGCTGCTGCTGATCTCGGCGGGCCCGGACAGCACGCTCGCCTACGTCGGTGTCTGCACCCCGCTGCTGGCGGGCCTGGTCTACGGCTGGCGGGCGGCGGCCGTCTTCGCGTCCCTCCAGGGCCTGATCCTCTGGGTGACCGAGGCGACCCTGAACCGCGACCAGCCGACCACGGTCGCCGAATCCCTGCTGCTCCCCGGCCTGTGCGTGATCGTCGGCGCCGTCGGCTCCACCCTGCGCAACCTGCTGCTCCGCTTCGGCGCCGCCACCCAGGCCCTGACGGAGGTCCGCACCCGGCTGGCGACGACGGAGGCGATCGGGGCGGAACGCGCCCGACTGGCCCGCGAGTTGCACGACTCGGTGGCCAAGACCCTGCACGGCGTGGCCCTGGCCGCGGAGGGCCTGGCGGCGACAGCGGCCCGCACGGCCGCCGACCCGGACCTGATCCGCCGCCAGGCGGACCTGGTGGCCCGCTCGGCCCGCCAGGCAGCGGCAGAATCCCGCCACCTCCTGACAGACCTGCGCGGCACCCCGGGGGAGGGCCCGGTGGAAGTCACGGATCTGGAAAGCGAACTGACGTCCCGGGCAGAGGACTTCACCGCCCGTACGGGCCTGGAGGCGACGTACGCCGCACAGGACCCATCGCTGCCCCAGCTCCCGCCGATCCCGTCGGCGGTGGCCCGCCAGCTCCTCACGATCGTGTCGGAAGCACTGGAGAACGCCCACCGGCACTCGGGGGCGACCCGGGTGGAGATCGCCTTACGGATGACAGGCGATCAACTCCGCTTGACGGTGTACGACGACGGACGCGGCCTCCTCCCGGACACCTCCCTCGAACAACTCCGCCGTTCCGGCCACTTCGGACTGGTCGGGATGGTGGAACGGGCGGCGTCCGTGGGCGCCCGCATCCGCATCGGCAAGGGCGAGCATCCGAGCGGCACGGAGGTCAGACTGGACATCCCGCCGCACACTCTCGCCCGTTCGGGACAGGCGTGCGAGGACCAGGAGAGGAGGCCCTGACATGAAGCTCCCGTACGACGAACTGCCGTCGGCGCCACCGCTGACGCCCTTACGGGTCATGGTGGCCGACGACAACCCGGTGGTCCGCGCCGGCCTCACCGCGCTGCTCTCCGGCCGGGCGGACCTCACGGTGGTCGCCGAGGCGACGGACGGCCGCGAGGCGTGCGAGGCGGCCCGCAGGCTCCGCCCGGACGTGGTGCTGCTCGACGTCCGCATGCCCGGCGTGGACGGCATCTCGGCGCTGCCGTATCTGACCCCGCTGGCACCGGTCATGATGCTGACCTACAGCGGCGAACCGGACATCGTGCGCGAGGCGCTGCGACTGGGGGCGCGGGGGTATCTGGTGCACGGCGAATTCACGGTGGAGCAACTGGTCACGGCGGTAAGGGACATGACCACCGGCCGCCCGCACCTGACCCCGACGGCGGCGGAAGCGTTGCTGGGCAGGCACCCGCACTCCGGGCAACCCGATGCGAGTGCACATGACGATGGCGTAAATCGCGTATTCCAGGGGTCAATTTCACCAGAAAACCTTTCACAGATGCAATCATCTATGGCACAGTCATCGTTGGGCACGGTGCCGGGGGCCGTCGCCGCACGGGCGGGGTTCCGACTCAGCGCGAGGGAGGCGGAGATCATGGACCTCATCGCAACGGGCATGAGCAATCAGCAGATCGCCGCCCTGTGCTTCATCAGCGAGAAGACCGTCAAGAACCACATCAACCGCATCTTCGCCAAACTCCACAGCGCCAGCCGCGCGCAGGCCACGGCGAAGTGGCTGGGAACGGCGCGTGAAGCGGGGTGGGGAGCATGACCGCTCCACACCGGAATGGGGCCCGGGGGTGGGCCCTGGGGCCCTGGGGTAGGAGAGGGGGGTGGCGGTACGGTGCGGGCGTCGGGAGCGACGACGGTGACCCTGGAGGGGAACGGCATGAGCAACTGGATCAAGAGCGCGGTGACGTACACGCGCGACCGTGCCGCCCGGGACGACCGGGGGCAGACCGCGGTGGAGTATCTCGGGATCATCGCGGTGGTGGTGGCGATTGTGCTGGCGATCACGGGGACGGACATCGGGCAGTCGATCTTCACCGCGATCACCGACAAGATCACAGAGGTCACCGGCGGCTGACGCCGGGCCTTCAGGGCGATTCCGGGCAGGCCTTCCCCATCTACATCACGGTGGTGGCGGGTCTGCTCTTTCTTGCGTTCGCGTATCTGGCTGTGGGACAGGCTGCGGCGAATCGCAATGAGGCCCAGACCGCCGCCGACGCCGCGGCCTTGGCGGCAGCTCAGGAGACCCGTGACGATCTCGCAGGCGCCTGGCTGGAGGAAGTGCTCGACCCGGCGCAGTGGCAGGCGATTTTCGACGGTCTCGCACCGGACGTCGCCTCGGCCTGCTGGCGTGCGGACGAACTCGCCGCGATGAACGATGCCGAAGCGGATTGCGCACCCGATGGTCCTCTCGCCTACGAAGTCACGGCCACGACCCTCGATACGGTGGGCGACTCGATCGTGCCCGGTACGGACAGCATGACCTCCCAGGAACGGGCGCGGGCGGTGATCGAACCGCGCTGTACGTTCGAGCTTCCCGGCGAGGACGCCGGTGACGATGTGCTGCCGGGGCTCTCGTGCGACGGCGAGGACTGGGAGCTGGATCCAGAGGATCTCACTGAACTGCCGGGCCCCGAGGACCTTTTCGATGTCCATCTGGCCGACTGACAAACGAACGACAAGTGATGAAGGAAGCGGAGTCATGAGTATTCGGTTCACGGCGAAGGCTCGTAGGGGGATGGCTGCGTGGTTCGTCACCGCTGGTCTGGTCCTCGGTGCGGTCGGATGCAGCAGCGGGGGTGAGGAGGGCTCGGGAGCGGAGGCGTCGGCGTCCAAGTCCGACTCCGGGAACGGTGGGTCCCAGCCGAGTGCTCAGGAGGGTCAGTCGGACACTCCGTTGGCCGAGATCAAGGGACCTGAGAGCCTGCTGCTGCAAATCGATTCGGCGCGGCGCGACGCCGGCGGATTCGTGACGCTGGACGGCACGTTGAAGAATGACGGCGGGGACACGGTCAACGTGCCGGCCCAGCTCAGCGGCAACGAGACGGAGATCATCCGGAACGGCCGCTCGCTGGGCGGAGCCACTCTGGTGGATTCCCAGGGCAAGAAGCGCTACTACGTCCTGAGAGACACGGACGGCCGACCTCTGACGACCACGAACTTCCCGGCTCTGAAGGCCGGAGAGTCCCTGCCCGTGTTCATGCAGTTCCCGGCACCTCCGGAGGGGACCACCGAGGTGACCTTCCAACTGCCTATGTTCGCCGCCGCCCCCATCCAGATCTCCGGATGAGGACCCCCACCATGAAGCCCACCCGCCTCCCCCTCATCCTCGCGACGACGACCGCGCTTCTGCTCACGGCCACCGTCGCGCACGCGGAGGACGATCCCAGCGTGCCGCCCGGTACCGAGGCGAGCGCGTCGGCTCCGGTCGAGGTCGATCCGAACGACCCGGATCTGAAGATCCCCGAGGGCGCCACCCTGGCGGAGCCCAAGGTGCTGGACATCAAGACGGTCGTCGAAGAACAGAGCGGCGACGAGCGGCGCGAGGACACCAACGCGGACGTGAAGTTCGCGCTCCAGGCCGAGGTGCTGTTCCCCAAGGGCAGCGCCAGCCTGACCAGCGAGGCGCAGGCCAGGATCGCCGTGATCGCCGACGAGATCGAGGCCCAGGGCGGCTCCACGGTCCGTGTCTTCGGCTTCACCGACAACCTCGGCACCGCCGCCTCCGGCGACATCCTCTCCAAGGAGCGCGCCAACGCCGTGCACGACATCCTCGTCTCCGAGCTGAACGACCCCGACATCACCTTCGAGGTCCGCGGCTACGGCGAGCAGTACCCCATCTCCTCCAACGCCACCGAGACCGGCCGCAAGAAGAACCGCCGGGTCGAGGTGTCCTTCCCCCGCACCGACACCAACTGACCTCACTCCACGCCCATCTCCACCCGCATCTCCACCCGCACCCCCACCCGTACCCCCCACCCCGCCATCCCCCCCGCCTCCGCTTCCAGCACATGCCGGGAGCGCAGGCGGGGCAGGCCCAGGCGCCCCGGCGGCATCGTCCGTACGGCGATGACCCGCAGCCCGCGGTCGAGATACGCCACGTCGATCGGGAAGCGCATCCCGAATGTGTGCACACTCCCCGCCGGCGTCAGCAGCAGCGCCCCCTCGATGCCGTCCCGCCCGAGCAGCCCCCGCCTCCGCGCCCGGTACGAACGGGCCACCTCCAGCGGAATCCGCGCCGCGATCCCCGGCGGACCACCCCCCGCCCCCGAACCCACGACCAGCACTCCCCGCCCGTCCCGCCACCGTCGCCCCACGCCCGACCACCTCCGCGACGACCCAACCACAGGACACCCACCCCCCGCCGCGCCCACCGGCAAAGCGGTTGTTCCCGGGGCGTGCGCTAGGTAGGAAGAGGGCCATGACCACTCTCGGCGCCGTCTTCCGTCCGGAACTGCCCCCCGAACGCCTCCGCTCCCTCGCCCGGCTAGCCGACCGCTCCGGGCTCGAAGAGCTGTGGCTCTGGGAGGACTGCTTCTTCGAGGGCGGCATCTCCACCGCCGCCGCGGCCCTCGCCTGGACCGAGCGGGTGCGGGTCGGCGTCGGGCTGCTCCCGGTGCCGTTGCGCAATGCCGCGCTGACCGCGATGGAGGTCGCCTCGCTGGACCGGATGTTCCCGGGGCGGGCCGTCCTCGCCGTCGGACACGGTGTGCAGGGCTGGATGGGTCAGGTCGGCGCCCGTGTCGAGTCCCCGCTGACGCTGCTGCGCGAGCACCTCGTCGCCCTGCGCGCGCTGCTCGCCGGGGACACGGTCACCACCAAGGGCCGGTACGTCTCCCTCGACGACGTCACCCTCGACTGGCCCCCGGCCGCCCCCGTGCCGATCCTCGCCGGCGCCACCGGCCCCCGTACCCTGCGGCTCACCGGCGAGGCGGCCGACGGGACCGTGCTGACCTCCGGCACCACCCCCGCCGATCTGCGCCGTGCCCGCGAGCTGATCGAGGAGGGGCGGCGGGCCGCCGGACGGACCGGCGACGCCCACCGGATCGTCGTCTATCTCCTCGCCGCCACCGGCCCCGACGCCGAGCACCGGGTGCACGCCGAGCTGGCCTCGGAAGGGCGCGCCGACAGCCCCGACCGGGGCGCCGCCGGTGACGCCGCCACCGTGGCGGCGGCCGTACGGCGACTCGCCGACGCGGGCGCCGACGCCGTGATCCTCCAGCCGACCGGCGACGAACCGGACCCGGAGGCGTTCGTGCGGTTCGCCGCCGAGGACGTACGGCCGCTGGTGCCCTGACCCCGCCCACCCCCACCGGCAGCCCCCTCTCATCCCCGAAACGGTCAGCCCATGCCCCACCCCACCTTCGAAGAACTCCTCGCCGAAGGCGCGGCCGTCCCCATCGAGGGATGGGACTTCTCCTGGTTCCAGGGCCGTGCCACCGAGGCGCGGCCCTCCTGGGGATACGCGCTCGGCCTCGCCGGACGTCTCGGCGCCGCCACCGCCGCGCTGGACCTCCAGACCGGCGGCGGGGAGGTCCTGGACTTCGCCCTCGCCCATGCGGCCCGTACGCCACCCCGCACCATCGCCACGGAGGGCTGGCCCCCGAATGTCGACCAGGCCACCGCCCGCCTCCGCTCCCACGGCGTTCCCGTGGTCGCGTCCCCCGAGGACGCCCCGCTCCCGTTCGCGGACGCCGCCTTCGACCTCGTCTCCAGCCGGCACCCCGTGCGCCCGCACTGGCGGGAGATCGCCCGTGTCCTCGCCCCGGGCGGCACCTACTTCGCCCAGCACGTCGGCCCCGCCAGCGTCTTCGAACTGGTCGAGTACTTCCTCGGGCCACAGCCCGCCGCCGTCCGTGGCGCCCGCCACCCCGACCTGGAGAGTGCCGACGCCGAGGCCGCCGGGCTGGAGATCACGGCACTCAGGGCGGAGCGGCTGCGGATGGAGTTCCACGACATCGCCGCCGTCGTGCACTTCCTGCGCAAGGTCGTCTGGCTGGTGCCCGGCTTCGGCATCGACGGGTACGAGCCGCGGTTGCGCGCCCTGCACGAGCGCATCCGGGCCGAGGGCCCCTTCGTCGCCCACAGCACCCGCCACCTCTTCGACGCCCGCAAGCCGTCCCGCTGAGCCCACCGCCGTCCATCGCGGTCCTCACGCGTGCGCCCCGACCCCCACCTCTCCCACCACCAGCTCCGCCCGCGCCTCCAGCACCTCTCCCACCCGTTCGACCCGCTCGCCCAGCTCCCGCTGCTGCCGTGCCGTGAGCCTGCCCAGCGGCTCGACGGTGACGGTCGTACGACGTCCCCGGCGCCGCTGGTGCCAGACGCCCGCCACGACCCCGTCCACCAGCAGTACGGGGAAGTTCCCGGCCTGTCCGCCCGCCAGCGCCCGCCGGTAGGCCCGGCCGGGGAACAGCAGCTCCCGGGGCTGGGCGGCGATGCCGTACGCGTCGAAGTACGGCAGCAGTCGTACGCCGCGCGCCGGGGTGTCCGGGAACTCCGTGTCGCCCGCCACCAGCCAGGCCGCGGCGCCCTCGAAGTCGACCTTCTCGATCTCACCCGCGTTCGCCAGCGCGGCGAACAGCCGATTCACCCAGCCCTGCGGCGCCGCCAGCCACTTCGCGAAGTGCTGCGGCGTCGCCGGTCCGTAGGCGTGCAGATAGCGGCGGACCAGGGCGGCCGGCGCGATGTCCGGGGCGAGCGGGGTGAAGTGCGGCGGGCGGGTGTAGGTGACCTTGCGACCACGATTCGGGCCGAAGCACAGCGCGCCCGACTGCCCGGCCCGGTGCAGCACCGACCGCCAGCGCGGCCACAGATCCTGGAAGGCGGGCATCACCCGTTCCCCGGCCCAGGGCCCGGTGCGCGCCACCACCTCCTCGCCCAGCTCGTCGATGGTCAGGCACCGGTGCTCCAGCGCCGCACCGATCGCCGCGACCACCTGCTCGGTCCGCTCCTCGGTGAGACCGGTGGGGTTCGGGCCGGTGGGTACGGCGGTGAGCGCCGCGCAGAACAGCGGCAGTTCGGCGGTGGGCAGCAGATGTACGGTGCCGCGCGGGCCGTGTGTCTTCACCAGCGAGGGGCCTGATGAGCCTCCGGGCGGGCCCTCCGGCCGCCCCTCGGTCCACAGTGCCGTCCGGACATCCGCCCGGGTCCGTTCGACGGTCCGGACGCCGATCGACAGCTCGGCCGCGGACAGCACCTGGGCGTGCGCGCCGAGCATTGCGGACACGATGTGGGGCACGTCGACGGGGTCCGACGCGGGATTGGCCAGGAACTGCCGGTCGAGCCGTCGGGCGCTCGCCGCACTCCAGGTGATCGCAAGGGTCATGAGGACGACCGTAGACAGGGACTAGGTCAGGATCTGTCCTCATGGTCAAGATTCGCAGATGATAATAAATCACCCAAATGGGTCTGGCTGTCCATCTGTCGATCCGTCACTTCACATATTTCCCACATCGTTATCGCAATCAATTCGCATCTGGACCGGGCCTCACGTAAGTTCAGACCAAGGTAATTCGCGTGAGCAAAGCTGCGCGGTAGGCATCGCGCAGTGGAGGGGGCTGCGCGATGCCGTGCCCGTACGGCGGGCGTCACAGTGGGCGCCACGTGCGCTTTCGTCCGCGGATTAGCCCATCGGGTGGATCCTGGTGGATGCGGCGCGGCGGGTCGTGAAGGGCTGCTAACCGGCCATGAACCCGCTGTGCAGCGGGCGTTTCATGGCTGCCGGGGCGTTGTCGGGCAACTTCGGAGAGTAGTTGTGGCACGCCGATGCACGCAGCATCACTTACAAAGGGTTATGGTGGAAGCCCCCCCTCGGGCCGGTCCGTCTCCCCCCCACGGACCGGCCCGTTTTTCTGTGCTCCACCGGGCCGCCTCCCCCCGCCTCCCCGCCCCGGCCCACCGTGGCCCACCGGGGCCGCGCATGGCCCCCTCACAGCCCGCCGCCCGCGTGCGCCGGTCGGCCCCCGGGGCCCAACACCCCTCGGGGAAACCGTCGTCGAACGGGGGTAGGCTCAAGCCCCTCGGGGGACCGCCACTCGGACTGGACCCGCACTCGGCCGGGCAGTCCGACCCGTACCGGAGGGGCTGACAATCACGTGAACCTGCGCGACACGCTGCGTGGTCTGCTGGTCAGGCTGTACGCGCACCGGGTGGAAGGTCACCTGGACCACGCTCAGGTGCCCCAGCACATCGGCGTCATCATGGACGGCAACCGGCGCTGGGCCAGAGCCTCCGGATCCACCGCGGTGCACGGGCACCGGGCCGGCGCGGAGAAGATCGGGGAGTTCCTCGGCTGGTGCACCGAGACCGATGTCGAGGTGGTCACCCTCTGGCTGCTGTCGACGGACAACTTCGACCGCCCCAAGGACGAGCTGGTCCCGCTCCTCGGCATCATCGAGGACGTCGTGCGCAGCCTCGGCGCCGACGGACGCTGGCGGGTGCACCACGTGGGCACCATGGACCTGCTGCCCGCCGGAATGCAGCACACCCTGAAGGAGGCCCAGGAGGCCACCTCCGACATCGACGGGATAACCGTCAATGTCGCCATCGGCTACGGCGGCCGGCAGGAGATCGCCCACGCGGTCCGCTCGATGCTGCTCGACGCCCACGACCGGGGCACCACGATGGAGGAGCTGGCCGAGGCCGTCGACGTGGAGATGATCGGCGGTCATCTGTACACCGGCGCCCAGCCCGACCCCGACCTCGTCATCCGCACCAGCGGTGAACAGCGGCTGTCCGGATTCATGCTGTGGCAGACGGCCCACTCCGAGTACTACTTCTGTGACGTCTTCTGGCCCGCGTTCCGCAAGGTCGACTTCCTGCGCGCCCTGCGTGACTACGCCGCCCGCCACCGCCGCTTCGGCGGCTGAGCACCGTACCGGCAGGAAAACCGCCCAGCGCAGTGGCACGGTCACCCGACCGCGCGAGGCCATACCCGTCCAACAGAGTGCTGTCCCGGCAAGACGGGTGTAACCCAGACGTACCTCGCTTCATACGGAGTTCACCGCGGCGCCGTCATATGCCCTGGCATGGCAGCGCGTGTTCGAGGGCATAACGCAAACAGGTCGACATCCGAACCACGGGTGTCTCGATCTCAGCGGACGGCACGGGGCCGTCCGCCCGGGAGGCCCTTTGCACCAGCCCGACCGTGCGGTCTCGGCACGGGAGAAGCCGCGGAGGGCCGGTTCACGGCCCGTGGTGCCACGGGGCCGAGGACCGGTCCAGAACCTCTCCGTCGCTCCCCGACCTCATCCGAGGGGGTACGTCCTTCCGTGGTGACCAGCACAAAGCGCCACAAGCCAGACCGGCGCACCTATGTTCTCGACACCAGCGTCCTGCTGGCCGACCCCAATGCCCTCACCCGATTCGACGAGCACGAGGTAGTGCTCCCGATCGTCGTGGTGACGGAGCTGGAGGCCAAAAGGCACCATCCCGAACTCGGCTACTTCGCCCGCCAGGCCCTGCGCCTGCTGGACGACCTGCGGGTGCGGTTCGGCCGTCTCGACGCCCCCATCCCCACCGGGGAACTGGGCGGCACCATCCGTGTCGAGCTCAACCACTCGGACCCCAGCGTGCTGCCCACCGGCTACCGCCTGGGGGACAACGATTCCCGCATCCTCGCGGTCGCCCGGAATCTCCAGGCGGAGGGGTTCGACGTCACCGTCGTGTCGAAGGACCTCCCGCTCAGGATCAAGGCGTCCTCCGTCGGCCTGCTCGCCGAGGAGTACCGCGCCGAGCTGGCCATCACGGACTCCTCCGGCTGGACCGGCATGGCCGAACTGACGCTGCCCGCCGAACAGGTGGACATCCTCTTCGAGGAAGGACACGTGTATGTGCCCGAGGCGGCCGAGCTGCCCGTGCACACCGGGCTCACCGTCCAGTCCGAGCGGGGCAAGGCGCTCGGCCGGGTGAGTCCGGAGGGCAGTGTCCGGCTGGTGCGCGGTGACCGGGAGGTGTTCGGCATCAAGGGCCGCAGCGCCGAGCAGCGGATCGCGCTGGACCTGCTGCTCGACGCGGACATCGGGATCGTCTCGATGGGCGGCCGGGCCGGCACCGGCAAGTCGGCGCTGGCACTGTGCGCGGGCCTGGAGGCGGTCCTGGAGCGCCGCCAGCACGAGAAGATCATGGTCTTCCGGCCGCTGTACGCGGTGGGCGGGCAGGAGCTGGGCTATCTGCCGGGCACCGAGGCCGAGAAGATGAGCCCCTGGGCGCAGGCGGTCTTCGACACCCTGTCGTCGGTCACCAGCCGCGAGGTCATCGAGGAGGTCACCGCCCGCGGGATGCTGGAGGTGCTCCCGCTCACCCACATCCGGGGGCGCTCGCTGCACGACGCGTTCGTGATCGTGGACGAGGCCCAGTCGCTGGAGCGCAATGTCCTGCTGACCGTGCTGTCCCGGATCGGCGCGAACTCACGCGTCGTCCTCACCCATGACGTGGCCCAGCGGGACAATCTGCGGGTCGGGCGCTACGACGGGGTGGTCGCCGTCGTGGAGAAACTGAAGGGGCATCCGCTCTTCGCGCATGTCACCCTCACCCGGTCCGAGAGGTCCCAGATCGCCGCGCTTGTGACCGAAATGCTGGAGGACGGCCAGATCTGACCCACCCGCCCCACGACGGGGCGAATGTCCGGCAGTTGGCGCCGTTCGGCAAAGGGAAGACCCTAGCCGGGCGGCGCCTTCGCGCGTCACCCTTTCGCGGAATCCCACGAGGCGCGCGGGGTGTGAGCTTTCACACGCAACACATAATTGCCTCCCGGCGCCGGGTTACGGCAGAGTCTCGTTCCTGTCAGGCCCCGCATACGGCACTCGCGTACCCCGAGGGGTACGGCACCACCGCAAACTCCACATCGTCGCCGTATGCCGCCCAAGTACTTCGCGGCGCTCCCTCACGGGAGTTGCCCACCGGGCCCGCGCCTCCCGTGACCCCGCAGTTGGGAGGCCAGCGCAAGGGGCACGATCGCGTCCGTGAGGGTCACCGAAGCGGGCGACGCTGGAAGGAAACCGTGTGAGCCGGATCTCGGTCCGGGGGTTCGCAGTGGCCTCTGCCACCGCGGTCACCGCCGTCGGAAGCGTTGTCGGTGTTGCCTCGGGCAGCATCGCGCAGAACAACGATGCCGAAGCGACGGCGACCGACCTGACACTCCTCGCGGACATCCCCACGGGCGAGCAGGCCCAGGTACAGACCGCTTCCCTCACGCAGCAGGCCAATGTCCAGGCCATCGCCGCGGACGCGAGCGCCAAGAAGGACGCGGAGGAGGCGGCCCGCAAGGCCGCGGCCGAGTCCGCCGTCGCGAAGAAGGCGGCCGCCGAGGAGGCCAAGGCCAAGGCCGAGCAGGAGGCCAAGGAGCGCGAAGAGGCCGAGGCGGCCGAGGAGGCCGCCAGCGAGGAGGCCACCAGCGACGCCTCCAGCTTCAGCGTCCAGAGTTCCTACACGGTCGCCCAGATCCAGGCCATGGCCCGTCAGATGGTGCCCTCCGGCCAGTGGACCTGCTTCAGCAACATCGTGGACCACGAGTCCGACTGGAACTACAAGGCCGTCAACCCCTCCTCGGGCGCCTACGGTCTCTTCCAGGCCCTGCCCGCCGGCAAGTACGTCTCCGCCGGCGCCGACTGGCAGACCAACCCGGCCACCCAGATCAAATGGGGCCTCAGCTATATGAACGAGCGCTACGGCAGCCCGTGCGACGCCTGGACGTTCTGGCAGGCCAACAACTGGTACTAGCAGGCCGGCACCTGGTACTGGCAGGCCGACAGCTCGTACTGGACAGCTGAGCGCCCGGTACCGCCCGCCCCCCGGCAGCGAGGTCCTCGCACTCCTTCGCGGCCCCCCGCTCAACCTCGTGAAGCCCCTCCCCGTCCTAGGGGGAGGGGCTTTCGCCCTGTACGGTCGGACACGGCGACTCCAGGGGGGAGTGGTGGGGAAGGACGGGGGAAAAGGACGGATCATGTCGCGAGTGCCAAGGTGGCTCGGCCGGATCGGTACCGGACTGACCGACATGGGCGAGCGGTTGGAGGCGCGTCGCGCCGAGGCCGACAAGGAGGACGACGTCCGGCCCGAGCCGGACGGCCGGTCCGAGCGGATCGCCTCGCCCTCCGCGCATCAGCCCGACCGCCCGGCCCGGCCCGACCCCGTACAGGTCGTGCCCTGGGGAGTGCGGGTCGCCGCGGAGGCGGGCTGGCGGCTGCTGGTGCTGGCCGGCACGCTGTGGGTGCTGATGCGGGTCATCAGCGCCGTACAGCTGGTGGTGCTCGCGTTCGTCGCCGCGCTGCTGATGACCGCGCTGCTCCAGCCGACCGTGGCCGCGCTGCGCCGGTACGGGGTGCCGCGCGGGCCGGCCACCGCGCTGACCGCGATCCTCGGGTTCGTCGTGATGGGCCTGATCGGGTGGTTCGTGACCTGGCAGGTCATGGAGAACATCGACACCCTCTCCGATCAGGTCCAGGACGGCATCGAGGAGTTGCGGCGCTGGCTGCTCAACAGCCCGTTCCATGTCACCGAGGAACAGATCAACGACATCGCCGCCAATCTGCGGGACGCGGTGGGCGCCAACACCGATGAGATCACCTCCGTCGGGCTGGCGGGCGTCACGGTCATCGTGGAGGCGCTGACGGGCATCGCGCTCGCCGCGTTCTGCACCCTGTTCCTGCTCTACGACGGCCGGCGGGTCTGGGAGTGGGCGCTGAAGCTGGTGCCCGCGGCGGCCCGGCCCGGCGTGGCGGGCGCCGGACCCCGCGCCTGGCGCACCCTGACCGCCTATGTGCGCGGCACGGTCGTCGTGGCCCTCATCGACGCCACCTTCATCGGCCTCGGCATCTACTTCCTGGATGTCCCGATGGCGGTCCCGCTGGCCGTCTTCATCTTCCTGGGCGCGTTCATCCCGCTGGTCGGCGCGGTCATCTCCGGGGCTCTCGCGGTGGTCGTCGCGCTGGTCACCCAGGGCGTGTTCACCGGGGTGATGACCCTGGCGGTGGTGCTCGCGGTGCAGCAGATCGAGGGCCATATCCTCCAGCCGTTCATCCTGGGCCGGGCCGTGCGGGTGCATCCGCTGGCGGTGGTCCTGGCGGTCGCGGCGGGCGGCCTGGTGGCCGGGATCGGCGGCGCGGTGGTCGCCGTACCGCTGGTGGCGGTGACGAACACGGTGGTCGAGTATCTGCGGGCGTATGCGCAGGGGCGCTACGACGAGGAGGGGGCCGGGAAGGTCGTCCCGGCCCGGTCGGCCCCCGAGGACACGGCCGTCGAGGCCGGCGCGGGGTCCGGGGGCGCGGTCCTGGAGGGCGGGAAGGACGCCGAAAGCCCCGCCCACCAGGGGTGAGCGGGGCCGGGGTCGGCGGGGGTGCTACTCGCTGAGCACGGCCTCGGCGTCGAGGGTGACACCGACCGCCTGGATCACGGAGGCGATTTTGAACGCCTCCTGGACGGTCTCGCGGTCCACGCCCGCCTTGCGCAGCACCTGCTCGTGGGAGTCGAGGCACAGGCCGCAGCCGTTGATCGCGGAGACGGCGAAGGACCACAGCTCGAAGTCGACCTTGTCGACGCCGGGGTTGCCGATGACGTTCATCCGCAGGCCCGCGCGCAGGGTGCCGTACTCGTGGTCCGACAGCAGATGGCGGGTGCGGTAGAAGACGTTGTTCATCGCCATGATCGCGGCGGCGGACTTGGCGGCGGTGTACGCCTGCGGCGACAGGTTCGCCTCGGCCTCCGGCGCCAGTTCGCGCAGCACGATCGGGGAGCGGGCGGCGATGGCGGTCGCCAGGACCGTGCCCCACAGCTGCTGGGCCGGCAGGCCGGAGTTGCCGATGACCGAGCCGAGGTTGAGCTTCAGATCCTTGGCGTAGTCCGGTATGCGGGACTTGAGGGAGTCGAGGGACATGGACTCACTCTCCGGCGAGCAGCGTGACCGCGTCCAGCGTGTCCTCGCCCTTGGTCCAGTTGCACGGGCACAGCTCGTCCGTCTGGAGGGCGTCGAGGACCCGCAGGACCTCCTTGGGGTTACGGCCCACGGAACCGGCGGTGACCATCGTGAACTGGATCTCGCGGTTGGGGTCGACCACGAACACCGCGCGCTGCGCGAAGCCGTCCTCGCCCTCGATGCCCAGGTCCCGCATCAGCTCGTGCCGGGAGTCGGCCAGCATCGGGAACGGCAGGTCGCGCAGGTCGTCGTGGTCCTTGCGCCAGGCGTGGTGGACGAACTCGGAGTCACCGGAGAAGCCGAGGATCTGGGCGTCACGGTCGGCGAACTCGTCGTTCAGCTTCCCGAAGGCGGCGATCTCGGTCGGGCACACGAAGGTGAAGTCCTTCGGCCACGCGAACACGACGAGCCACTTGCCCTCGTAGGTCTTGTGGTGGATCTCCGCGAACTCCTTGCCCTTCTCCAGCGAGACACAGGCCGTGAGTTCGAACTCGGGGAACTTGTCACCGACAGTGAGCACTAGCTCTCCTTGCAGCGAGGAGACACCCCTCGCGGGGGCGTATCCCATGGGTTGGACCTGCCCGATGCTCGCACAAGCTGGATTGATTGCGGAAATAGCTACACTCGGTCGGATTGATCGGAGGGATCTATCAGTGACCGTGAGTAAGACCGTGGGGAATGTGGCGGGGATATCGGCGGGGAAGCGGCGGCAGCCGAGTCTGGCCCAGTTGCGGGCCTTCGCGGCGGTCGCCGACCAGCTGCACTTCCGGGACGCGGCGGCGGCCATCGGCATGAGCCAGCCCGCGCTGTCCGGGGCGGTGTCCGCGCTGGAGGAGATCCTCGGCGTCACCCTGGTGGAGCGCACCACCCGCAAGGTGCTGCTGTCGCCGGCCGGTGAGCGGCTCGCCGTACGGGCCAAGGCGGTACTGGTGGAGGTGGCCGCGCTGCTGGAGGAGGCGGCGGCGGTACGGGCCCCGTTCACCGGTGCGCTGCGGCTCGGGGCGATCCCGACCGTGGCGCCGTATCTGCTGCCGACCGTGCTGCGGCTGGCGCACGACCGTTATCCCGAGCTGGACCTCCAGGTGCACGAGGAACAGACCGCGAGCCTGCTCGACGGGCTCACCTCCGGCCGGCTGGACCTGCTGCTGCTCGCCGTGCCGCTCGCCGTTCCGGGCGTCACCGAACTCCCCCTCTTCGACGAGGACTTCGTGCTGGTCACGCCGCTCGGTCACCCGCTCGGCGGACGCGAGGGCATCGCCCGCGAGGCGCTGCGCGAGCTGCGGCTGCTGCTGCTCGACGAGGGGCACTGTCTGCGCGACCAGGCGCTGGAGATCTGCCGGGACATCAAGGCGGAGGGGCGCGGACCGTCGTCACCGGGTACGGGAGGGCGCCGGGCGAGGATCCCGGCGACGACCACCGCGGCCGGGCTGTCCACGCTGGTGCAGCTGGTCGCGGGCGGGCTCGGGGTGACACTGCTGCCGCGCACCGCCGTCACGGTGGAGACCAGCCGCTCCAGCGGCCTGCTCACCGGGTCCTTCACCGACCCGGCGCCCACCCGCCGAATCGCCCTCGCCATGCGCACGGGCGCCGCCCGCTCCGCGGAGTACACGGAACTGGCGGCGGCCCTGAGGGAGGCGATGGCGGGGTTGCCGGTCCGGGTTGTGGGGCGTTAGCGCCGGTCATCGCCTTCCGCCCGGTCGGCTGGGCGGGGACGCCGTGCGTGCTCCCGCAGTGCGTCGAGGGCGCGGGAGGTGTGGGGGAGGTGCGTGGTGGGTGGTTCCCGTTCGGTGTGCCGGGGGGAGACCCGCGTGCCACTGGGGTCCGAGGGTCCGCGCCCGGTGTGGCATGGGCGCCCTCTCTGGGGGCCGCGCCCGCCGGGGGCGCCCACTTCGGGAGGCGGTGTCTGACGTCGCTGGGGTTGCTTGTCGGGCGGGCGATGCGATGGGGCGGCGGGTCCCGGGATCCGACCCGGCGGAGGTGTGGGGGAGGCGGGTGCCGGGTGGCTCCCGTCCGGTGTGCCGGGGACTGGCCCGCGTACCCACTGCGGTCCGAGGGCTCGCGCTCGGCGTGCCCGTGGGGGCACCTACTCCCTCTGGGGCCGTGTCTGACGTTGTCGGGCGGACTTTGAGATGGGGACGGCGGGCCCAGGATCCGGCCCGGAGGGAGGCGCGTGCCCGGTGGCTCCCGCTCGGTGTGTCGGGGGCTGACCCCCGTACCAACCGCGGTCCGAGGGCCCGTGCTCGGTGTGTTGTGTGGGCGCCCCCTCTGGGGGGCGTGCCTGACGCCGCCGGATCTGCCCGGCGGCGTCAGGTGGGCGGGCGACGCGGCGGGGAATGCAGGCCCCCGACCCCCGCCGCTTCCGCTCACTCCGTGCGGAGTCCGTCCGGGCGCATCAGGCGCAGCAATGGCGGCAGGCTCAGGGCGGTCACCGTGAGGACTACCCCCGCGCCGATGCCCGTCATGGTCAGTACGGTTCCCCAGTCGACCCGGACCGGGGTGTCCGACATGCGGAGCAGGACCGATCCCAGGAGCAGGCCGACCACATTGGCCAGCAGCAGGCCGAGGGCGATGGGGATCGCCGTCTGCCAGAGCACCGACAGGGTCAGTGTGGAGCGCCGGGTGCCGAAGGCGATCAGCGACGACAGCAGCTTCTTGCGCTCCCGCAACTGCTCCAGCTGGGAGACCAGCAGGCTCGCCCCGATCAGCAGCAGCACACAGGCCGAGCCGAGGTACAGGCCGGTGCGGATGGAGGTGTAGCGGTCGGCGGTCTGCGAGGCGGTCCACATCATCGGGTCGGACAGCGGGTCGATCCGCGCCGCGGTGTTGCGGGCCAGGTCGAAGGCGTCCGGCGAGGAGGCGTCGATCGCCAGGTACAGCTCGCCCGTCAGCAGCGCGCGCGCCCGCTCGGGCAGCGCCGACGGGGTGACCAGCAGACCGCCCCGGTCGTACCCCATCATCGTGGTCGTCGCCTCGGCCTGCTTGAGGGCGGGCAGGGTCCAGGCCAGTTCGGTGCCCCGGTCCTCGTCGTAGGTCGGGTCGAAGTACACCGTGCGGCCCTCCTTGCCCAGGGTGGCGGTGTCGCTGTCGTACTCCGCGCCGACCACGGCGAACACATCGCCCTCGCGGCAGGACGGCAGCTCGGCCATCTCCACCAGGTCGGCGCAGCTGCCGACGGTCACCTGGCTGCCCAGGTTCGGGTTCTTCGCCTTGTCGGACACATAGCCCTCGGCGTACCCGTACACCTTCCGTACCCCCTCGGTCGCGGCGAACGCGGTGGCCGCCGCCTCCGTCGGGGTGCCCGCGGTCATGCTCACCTGCATCTGGACGCGCTGGGTGTCCAGCCCGGTCGCCCGGGTGAAGTCGCTCGACACGCCCGTGAACAGCATCTGGAGGGAGATCGCCCCGGCCACCGCCACCGCGATGCCGTTGACCGTGCGGGCCGCCGTACCACTGCTCAGCTGGAGCCTGCGCACCGCGAGCTGCCAGGAGACCGGGCCGCCGCCGAGCCGGGCCACGAACCGCTCCACGATCCACGGCAGCAGCGCGGTCACGCCGACCAGCAGCAGCACCACACCGCCGGTGACCAGGTACTGGTTGAAGTCGCCGTCGTCGCGGCCCTGCCCGATCATCGGGTACAGCAGCCCCAGACCGGCCAGCGGCAGCAGCAGCCGCCACCACAGCCGGCGCCGGCGCGGCTTCGCCGTACGGACCACGCCCAGCGGCTCGATGACCACCCCGCGCAGCGAGAACAGGGTCACCGCGACCGCGGCGGCCGGCACCAGCACCGCGACCAGCACGGCGAGCACGGGCGAGGGGTTGAGATAGCTGGGGAAGGCGCTGACGTCGAACACCTCGGCGGAGCCCGCGAGCTGCCGGCCCAGCAGGAAGAAGGCCAGGCCGAGGACCAGCCCGAGGACCGATCCGGCGAGCGCCTCGCCCGCCGCCACCCGGCGCGTCATCGCGCTGTCGGAGCCCACCAGCCGCAGCGCCGCGAGCCGCCGGTCCCGTCCCTCGCCGCCGAACCGCTCGGCCGCGGCGACGAAGACCGCCACCGGCATCAGCAGCACCACGACGATGACCAGGATCAGCAGCAGCAGTACGGGGTCCCAGGGCTCGGCGATCCCGTCGTCCCGCCCGAAGGAGTCGATCCGCCGGACCGGGCCACCGAGCTGCTCCGCCAGGTCCTCGCCGCCCCGGTAGAAGGCGAGTTCGTGCGAGCCGATCAGACCCGGCTCGGCGATGGTGCCGACGATCCGCTCGGGCAGCCGCTCGCGCAGCAGCGCCCCGCCCGGAGAGGCGAGCAACTCCTCCAGCGCGGGCGAGACCACCATCGTCCCCGGCGCCGGCCACGTGGCGACGCCCGGCGGCAGCGGCGCCCGCGCGCCCTCCGGCTGGAGCACCCGGCCGCGCACACCGTCCTCGCGGAAGGTGGTGTCGACCGACGCGACGAGCAGGGTCTTGTCGCTGACCGGCATCGGCGAGGAGTCGAACGAATAGTCCTGGCGGGCCTGTTCGCGCTGGTCCCGGACGGCCAGCGCGTTCGGGATGGCTGTGGTGAGCAGCAGCACCGCCACCCCGAGGCCGACCCCGACGGCGGTGAGCAGCGCCCGCACCCGCCCGCCGCGTCCGCCGAACGCGAACCGGACACCCATGGAGAGATCGCGCGCCCACTGGGTGAGGAAGGGGGTCGCGCGGGGCGGCTCGGGCGGGGCGGTGGGGGGCGCGGGCCGGGTGACGGTCATACGACGCGCTCCATGTCCCGCGACCTGCCGTCCCGTACGACCAGTTCACGGTCGGAGTAGGCGGCCACCCGTGCCTCGTGGGTGACCAGCACGACGGCGGCGTTGGTGGAGCGGGCCGCGTCGGTGAGCAGGTCCATCACGCGCTCGCCGTTGAGCGAGTCGAGCGCGCCGGTCGGTTCGTCGGCGAACAGCACCCGGGGGCCGGTGACCAGCGCCCGCGCCACGGCGACGCGCTGTCCCTGGCCGCCGGAGATCTCGCTGGGCCGCTTGGCGCGCAGATCGTCGACCTCCAGCCGCTCCATCCAGGCCAGCGAGGCGCGCTCGGCCGCCTTGCGGGGCGTGCCGTTCAGCCGCAGCGGCAGCGCCACATTCTCCACACAGGTCAGTTCGGGCACCAGCTGCCCGAACTGGAAGACGAACCCGAACTCGGAGCGGCGCAGCGCACTGCGCTGGGCGTCGTTCATGGTGGCCATCTCACGGCCGTTGTACGTGATCGAGCCCGAGTCGGGCGTCACGATCCCGGCGAGACAGTGCAGCAGGGTCGACTTGCCCGACCCGGAGGGGCCCATCACGGCGACGACCTCGCCGGGGTGGATGGAGAACTCGGCGCCGTCCAGCGCCGTGGTGGGACCGTACGTCTTGCGCAGCTCGCGCGCGGCGAGCAGGGAACCGGCGGGAACGGGGGCGGGAACGGGGGCGGGAACGCTCACTTGGCCACCACCTCGGCGAGCCGGTCCAGACGGGCCGTGGTCAGTTCCAGCCAGCGCAGGTCGGCCTCCAGGTGGAACAGCGCGTGGTCGCAGATCAGCTGGTCGGCGAGATCGCCCTTGCGCTTGCGGTCGGTGAGGATACGCATCATCCGCAGATGCTCCGAACGCTGGGTGTCGAGGATCCCGGCGGCATCGCGCCGGGTGAGCAGCGCGAGGACGACCTTGGTGTAGAGCGTGGACTGGAGATACGGCTCCGGCTTCTCGGGCGTCGCGAGCCACTGCCGGACGTCGGTGATCCCGGCGTCGGTGATGGCGTACCGCTTGCGCTCGGGGCCGCCGCCGGGCTCGATGCCGTCGACCTCCACGAGCCCGTGCTTCAGCAGCCGGGACATCGTGGAGTAGACCTGGCCGTAGTGCAGGGGCCGGTCCTGACCGAACTTTTCGTCGAAGGCCCGCTTGAGGTCGTAGCCGTGACACGGCCCGGACTCCAGGAGACCCAGAAGGGTGTGACCGATGGACATGCCGAGCACTCTACACACCGGGTATACGCCACATGTATACGTGGAGTGTTTAGATCATGGGGAGGAGTGAGGGGGAGGGTGAAAGCGCAGGTGAGGGGCATTGTCACGGTTTCGTGACGGGGGTACGGCCGCCGGTCGGCCTAGGAATCCGAGGGGCCCGGGGAACCCGGCGTACCGGCGGAATCCGCCGGACCCGGTGTACCCGTCGTACCCGAGGAATCCGCCGAACCCGCGGAGCCGGACGCACCCGCGGAGCCGGACGCCGGGGACTCGGCCTCCCCCCGGGACCCCGCCGCCCCCGGCGGACGCCCCCGCCGGGGGATCGGCCGGGCCTCCCCCGGCAGCCGGCCCGCCTCCGCCAGTGCCCGCCGCAGCAGGAACTCGATCTGCGCGTTGGCCGACCGCAGCTCGTCGGACGCCCAGCGGGCCAGCGACTCGTACACCGCGGGGTCCAACCGCAGCAGCACCTGCTTGCGCTGCTGCGGCCGGCGTTCGGGGCCGGTGCCCGCCGAGGGGCCGGTCACTGGTAGAGCGTCCCGGTGTTGAGGACCGGCTGCGCCGAGCGGTCCCCGCAGAGCACGACCAGCAGGTTGGACACCATCGCCGCCTTCCGTTCCGCGTCCAGCTCCACGATGTCCTGCTCGGCGATCCGGGCCAGCGCCGCCTCGACCATCCCGACCGCCCCGTCCACGATCTGCCGCCGGGCCGCGACCACCGCGCCCGCCTGCTGCCGCTGGAGCATCGCCGAGGCGATCTCGGGCGCGTAGGCGAGGTGCGTGAAGCGGGACTCGATGATCTGCACGCCGGCCGCCTCGACCCGGGCGTGGAGTTCGACGCCGAGCTTCTCGGTGATTTCCTCGGCGTTGCCGCGCAGCGAGAGCCCGTCCTCCTCATGGGCGTCGTACGGGTACTCGATGGCGATGTGCCGCACGGCCGCCTCGGTCTGGGTGGAGACGAACTCGATGTAGTCGTCCACCTCGAAGACGGCCTGCGCGGTGTCCTCCACCCGCCAGACCACGACCGCCGCCAGCTCGACCGGGTTGCCGTAGGCGTCGTTCACCTTGAGGACGGCCGTCTCGTGGTTGCGCACCCGGGTGGAGATCTTCGCGCGGTCGGTGAGCGGGTTCACCCAGCGCAGTCCGTCCTGCCGGATGGTGCCCCGGTAGCGGCCGAAGAGCTGGACCACCCGGGCCTCGCCCGGCGCCACCGTGTTCAGCCCGCACATCGCGATGAACGCGCTGATCGCGATCACACAGCCGCCGACGATCAGCGCGGCCTTGCCGCCGGCCGACGAGACGGCGACGGCGGACACCGCGGTCCCAGCTCCGCCGAACAGCCCGATCAGGCCGAGCACCAGCACCAGGCCACCGCCGACACTGTGCGCGGCGAACTCCCGGACTCGCGGCTCCGGCATCGCCGGACTGTCCGGCACCTGCGCGGATTTGGATTCGGATATGGACATGGCTGGGCCCCCGTCTCTCTGTGCGGACTCCCGGCGGGAGCCCGCTAGCATGCGCTTATCTAAGCGATATCACTTTATCTCGCCACGGCAACCCCAACCCCCCTTCGTTCGTCGGTTTCAGTGGGTCAGGTCAGGACACGTGCGGATTCTCACGTCCGTAAATGACCGGATCGTTCCCACTTCGGCACAGACGGCGGTGTTAGCTTCTGAGCCGACCCGAGCCCACACGGATGTGACAGACGAGAACGAAGCGGAGTACACGGACCCATGGGACGAGCGGAAGAGAGACGAGCGCGACAGCGCGGTGCGCGCCGCACCGCGTCCAAGGGCCGCCGTTCGCCCCGTGGTGAGGGGCGGACCGGCATACGCCGCTTCCTGACCTGGCGCAAGCTCCTCGGTACGTTCCTCGGCTTCTGTCTGCTGTGCATCGGGGCGTTCATCGTGCTCTACCTGGTGATCGACATACCCGAGGGCAACGCGGTGGCGCAGGAGCAGAGCAACGTCTACCAGTACAGCGACGGCACGCTGCTGACCCGCAGCGGCGAGGTCAACCGGGAGATCGTGGACCTGGCGCGGGTCCCCAAGGACGTGCAGCGCACGTTCGTCGCCGCCGAGAACAAGACGTTCTACGAGGACTCCGGCGTCGACCTCAAGGGCACCGCCCGGGGTCTGCTCAACACCCTGTCCGGCAAGGGCACCCAGGGCGGCTCGACCATCACCCAGCAGTACGTCAAGAACTACTACCTGACCCAGGAACAGACGGTCACCCGCAAGCTCAAGGAGCTGGTGATCTCCCTGAAGGTGGACCGCGAGATGTCCAAGGACGACATCCTCGCCGGATACATCAACACCAGCTTCTACGGCCGTAACGCCTACGGTATCCAGGCCGCGGCCCAGGCCTACTACCGCGTCGACGCCGACCAGCTGACCGTCGAGCAGGGCGCGTATCTCGCGGCGCTGCTCCAGGCGCCGAGCCAGTACGACTGGGCGGCGGCGTCCGAGACCGGCAAGGAACTGGTGCAGGACCGCTGGAACTACGTCCTGGACAACATGGTCGAGGAGGGCTGGCTGGACGCCTCCGAGCGGCAGGGGATGACGTTCCCGGTGCCGAAGGAGCCGCAGGGCACACCCGGTCTCGAAGGCCAGACCGGCTATCTGGTCGACGCGGCCAACGAGGAACTCGCCGGGCAACTGGTCGCCCAGGGCTCGGCGGAGAACGAGGACGACGCCCTCGCGATGGTCAAGCGCGGCGGCTGGACCATCACCCTGAGCATCGACAAGAAGAAGCAGGACGAGCTGGAGAAGGCCGCCGAGGACCAGCTGATCAGCAAGCTCGACCCGGACGAACGCGCCGTCGACGCGAACATCCAGCCCGGCGCGGTCTCCGTCGACCCCGAGACCGGCGAGGTCGTCGCGATGTACGGCGGCGCCGACTATGTCGAGCACTACCGCAACAACGCCACCAGACGGGACTACCAGCCGGCGTCCACCTTCAAGCCGGTGATCCTGGCGGCGGCCGTGGAGGAGAAGTCGAAGACGCAGGACGGCGATCCGATCACGGCGGACACGGTCTACGACGGTGACAGCAAGCGCCCGGTCGAGGACGGCGGCCAGGAGGTGGGCTTCGCCCCGCCGAACGAGGACGACGTCGACTACGGCGATGTCACCGTGCAGACGGCGATGAACAAGTCCATCAACTCCGTCTTCGCGCAGCTGGGCGTGGATGTCGGCATGGACAAGGTGATGGAGGTCGCCGCCCTGCTCGGCATGGACACCGACGGCATGGAGGCGGTGCCCGCGCAGACCCTGGGCTCCATGGGCGCGAGCCCGCTGGAGATGGCCGGGATCTACGCCACTCTCGACAACCACGGCAAGAAGGTCACGCCGACGATCCTGGCCTCGGTGGAGCACAAGGACACGGTGGTGGAGCTGCCCGACCCGATCGGCGAGCAGGTGATCAGCCGCGAGGCCGCCGACACGGTCACCTCGGTGCTCACCGGTGTGGTCGACGACGGCACGGCCCGCACCTCGGTGAAGGAGAACCCGGAGCGCGACGGCCAGCAGGTGGCCGGCAAGACCGGCACCTCCGACTACGGCCGCTCGGCCTGGTTCACCGGCTACACCCCGACCCTGGTGACCTCGGTCGGCCTGTTCGGCGAGGACGCCGGGTCCGGCGACCAGGTCGACATGAAGGGCGCGACCGGCACCCTGCCGGGTACGGGCCGGGTCAACGGCGGTGGCATCCCGGCGCAGATCTGGGCGCAGTACACCTTCGGCGCGACGGGCGAGGTCACCGAGTTCGACCTGGACACCGACCAGGGCGCGGGCGTCGAGCCGACCTGGACGCCCACGCCGACCCCGGAGCCGACGCCGGAGCCGACCACCCAGGAGCCGACGACCGAGGCACCGGTTCAGACGCCGACGCAGGAGCCCACGACCCAGGAACCGACCACGGAGGAACCGACGGAGGAACCCACCACGGAGGAGCCGCCGTCCCAGACCCCGACCTCGGGACCGCCCACGAGCACCAGCCCGCAGCCGCCGACCACCCCGGAGGACCCCGGGCACCAGGAGTGACACCTCGACCGTCCGACGGGAACCGTTCCCCAGCGACCTCAGCGCCCCCAGCGCCCCCTACGGCCGAAGGCGCCGACGCCTACTTCCCGTTGAACGCCCCGGCGATCCGGTCGCCCAGCTCCTTGTCCACATTGCGCCAGTACTGAAGGGCCCGCTCCAGCACCGGCCGGGAGACCCCGTTGCCCAGATGCCCGGTGATGTTCGACGCCAGCCGCTCCCGGGCGGCGTCGTCCAGCACCTCGCGGACCATCGTCCCGGCCTGCCCGAAGTCGTCGTCCTCGCGGTGCAGCGAGTAGGCCTCCCGCACCATCTCCCCGGCGGCACGCCACCCGGCGATGTCCCCGAACCGGTCGACATCGGCCGCGGGCCCACCGTACGAATTGGGCGCGTAGGGGGCCGCCGTCCGGGCGGGCTCGTACCGCATGGGCCCGTCCTTGGCGTAGGAGTGCACGGCCGACCGGGCCCGGTTGGGCGGCAGCTGCGCGTAGTTCGGCCCGATCCGGTAGCGGTGGGTGTCCGGGTACGAGAACAGCCGCCCGAGCAGCATCTTGTCCGGCGACGGGCCGATGCCCGGCACCAGGTTCGACGGCTCGAACGCGGCCTGCTCGATATGGACGAAGTAGTCCTCGGGGTTCTTGTCGAGGGTCATCCGGCCGACCTCGATCAGCGGATAGTCGCCGTGCGGCCACACCTTGGTGAGGTCGAACGGGTTGAACCGGTAGTCCGGCGCGTCCTCGAACGGCATGACCTGCACATACATCGTCCAGGACGGGTTCTCGCCCCGGTCGATCGCCTGGAACAGATCCCGCCGGTGCAGATCCGCGTCCTCCCCCGCGAGCCGGTCGGCGTCCGCCTGGGTGAGGAAGTCGATGCCCTGGTCGGTCTTGAGGTGGTACTGGATCCAGAACCGCTCGCCGCCGCCGTTGACCCACATATAGGCGTGGGACGAGTAGCCGTTCATGTTCCGGTACGTCTTGGGGATGCCCCGGTCACCCATCAGCCAGGTCACCATGTGCGCCGACTCGGGGGACAGGGTCCAGAAGTCCCACTGCATGTCGTTGTCGCGCAGCCCGCTGTCCGGGCGCCGCTTCTGGGAGCGGATGAAGTCCTGGAACTTCTGCGGGTCCCGGACGAAGAACACCGGGGTGTTGTTGCCGACCAGGTCGTAGTTGCCGTACTCGGTGTAGAACTTCAGCGCGAAGCCGCGCGGGTCGCGCCAGGTGTCGGGGGAGCCCTGCTCACCCGCGACGGTGGAGAACCGGGCCAGCATCTCGGTGCGGCGGCCCGGCTGGAACAGATCGGCCTTGGTGAACTGGCTGACGTCGTTGGTCACCTCGAAGGTGCCGTAGGCGCCGGAGCCCTTCGCGTGGACCACCCGTTCGGGGACCCGTTCCCGGTTGAACTGGGCCATCTTCTCGATCAGATAGTGGTCCTGGAGAAGGATGGGTCCGGTGTCGCCGATCGTCAGCGAGTGTTCGTCGCTCTCCACCGGGATCCCGGCGTTGTTGGTGGTGTAGGGCGCGCGCTGGGGCGTCTGCGTCATGAGCGTCCTCCTTCAGAGGCTTCATGAGGTCGTCAGGTCGCTTGGCTCACCCCACCCACTCAACTCCGGCACCGGTACATCGGCAACTTCTGGATATGTTCCAAGTCCGGCGGTAGCCTAGATTTGTGTGGCATCCAGATTCGTACCGAGTCTTAGTTCGAGCGAGTCCGAGTTCGGGTCCGAGTTCGGGTCAGGTTTTGTTCAGCTCGAACCACACCACCTTGCCGGTGCTCAGCCGGGTCGCACCCCAGCGCCGGGCCAGCCGGTTCACCAGATACAGCCCGCGTCCGCCCTCGTCGGTGGCGCGCGCCTGCCGCAGCCTGGGCAGCTGGGGCACATCGTCGCCGACCTCGCAGCGCAGCACATCCGTGCGCAGCAGCCGCAGGGTCACCGGCTTCGACGCGTACCGCACGGCGTTGGTCACGACCTCGCTGACCAGCAGCTCCACCGAATCCGTCAGATCCTCCAGGCCCCAGCGGGTCAGCGCCCGCCGGGCCAGCCGCCGGGCCTTACCGGGCGCGGCGTCCTCCGGTTCCAGGAACCAGTACGCCACGTCGTTGGGCGCGATGCCGTCGAAGCGGGCGGCGAGCAGCGCGATGTCGTCGTCCCGGTCGCCGGGACCGAGCATGTCGAGCACCTCGTCGCACAGCGCCTCAAGGGGCGGCGGATGATCCGGGCCGGTGAGCTGGGCGGTCGCGGCGAGCCGCTCCCGCAGCTGCTCTATGCCGGTCCATACGTCGCGCAGCCTGGATTCCACCAGACCGTCCGTGTACAGCAGCAAGGTGGCCCCGGCGGGCGCGTCCAGCTCCACCGCCTCGAAGTCCACCCCGCCGACCCCGATCGGGGCGCCCGCGGGCACCGACAGCACCTCGGCCCGGCCGCCGAGATGCAGCAGCACGGGCGGCGGGTGCCCGGCGTTGGCGATGGTGATGCGGTGCGAGACCGGGTCGTACACCGCGTACAGACAGGTCGCCATGCGGTCGGCGCCCAGCCGCTGGGCCTGCTCGTCCAGATGGTGCAGGACCTCCTGCGGCGGCAGATCGAGCCCGGCCAGGGTCTGCGCGGTGGTGCGCAGCTGGCCCATGATGGCCGCCGATGTCATGGAGTGACCCATGACGTCCCCGACGACCAGCGCGACCCGGCTGCCGGGCAGCGGGATGGCGTCGTACCAGTCGCCGCCGACCCGCGCGGTCTCGGCGGCCGGGAGATAGCGCGAGGCCAGCCGCACGCCCGTGGGGCGGGGCAGGGTCTCCGGGAGCATCGTGCGCTGCAACTCGTCGGCGATGTACGCCTCGCGCCCGTACAGCACCGCCTTGTCGATGCCGAGCGCGCTGTGCGTGGCCAGCTGGGCGGCGACCAGCAGATCGTCGGCCTCGAACGCGAGCCGCTCCGGTCCGCGCAGGAACACCGCCGCGCCGATCACCCGGCGCCGGCCCCGCAGCGGCGCCAGGATCGCCCGCAGCCCGGCGGGTACGACGAGTTCGGCGTCGTCACCGAGCAGCTCCGGCAGCGCGGCGCGGGCGGCGGGCGCGTCGGCGAACACCGGCCGCACCCCGCGCAGCACCTCCGCGAGGGCGCCGCCCGTGCGTACCTCGCACAGCTCGGCGGTGACGGTGGACAGCTCGCTGGGCTCCGGCGTCTGCGCAGGCAGGAAACCGCCCTCGGTGTCCCGCTCCTCGGGGATCCGGTCGGTGCGCCGCAGCCGCAGCACCACCGGCCCGGTCGGCCGCTCGTCACCCACCGGCAGCGGATCGCGAAGATAGACCAGGATCGCGTCGGCGAACGTCGGCACGGTCGCCCGGCACAGGCCCATCACGATCTCGTCCAGATCCATGCCGCGGGCGATCCGCCGGGTGGCCGCGCCCACGAACCGCAGCCGGTCACCGTCGCGCCGCATCGGCGTCGGCCTCCCGACCGCCGGATTGCCCTGTCCGCTGCGCCGCTCCTGGCCCGCCATCCGCCCCGCGGCGTCCGGCTGCACCGGGATGCCCTCCGCCGCGGGCCGCAGCATCAGGCCGCTCTCGCCCTCGCCGGGCTTCTCCCGGGCCGGGGGCGCCGCCAAGGGCTCGTCGGGGGACGGCTGGGAGTGCTGCTCCGAGTCCGCGCCGCCGTCCGGGGCCCCCGGAGTGCCCTGCGGGCTCTCGGCGGCCGGCGCCTGCGCGGGACGCGCGGGCTCACCGGGCGGCGGCGGGGTGTGCAGCAGCGCCCCGCGGGGATCCACGGGGTCGACGCCCGGCTGGGGGCGTTCATAGGAGGTGGGGTTCTCCGTCACGCGTGTCGCATCCGTCCGTCGGGGGCCGCGCGCCGCGCCCTTCGGGGGCCCGCGCGCCGCGTGTGTTCGTCCCGCAGAAGTCCCGATACCCGGAATACGTGCCCCAGGAACGGAATTCCCGCGTGGTCAGAGGCTGTTCCTGTGTTTTTCGCCGACCGCTCGCGGCCCGCGCGGCTGATGCCCTCGTACCGCTCGCTCACGTCCTGCCGCCCCTCGGTGACATGTGGTCAGACTCCGTGCACGCTCCGGCAGTTGCTGCCGCGCTCCCTTGCGGAGGACGATCCTACGTTTCTTGCCCGGGGGCGCATCAAGGGTCTCATGAGGACACATGCGCGGGCGTACGGTCCCAGTCGTCCGGCAACGACGGTACCGCCCAGTCGGGGTCCGGGCGCCAGTGCTGCCAGCCGTCGGCGAACGGCGGGCCCCAGGCGCTGATCACCTCCACCGCGGCCCGCCCCGCCGCCCGCACCCGCGCGGCCAGGGCGGCGTCCACCAGACCGTCCCCGCGGGCCTGCGCGAACTCGTCCTCGTCGTGCCAGGACCAGCCGCGGTCCGGGTGCACGGAGATGTCCAGAAAGTGATCCTCGGAGTCCACACCGCCGCCCCAACGGGACAGCGGCTCCTCCAGGTTGACGTACCAGTTCTTGAACCGCCAGCCCTGATCCCAGAACAGCCACACCGACCAGGGCTGGCCCGGTCTGGCCAGTTTCAGCACACCGGTGCCGAACCAGCGGTCCCGCTGGACCGTGCGCGGCTTGGTGTAGCGGGTCTCCAGCGGCTCCAGATGCACCGGCGTGCCGTCGGCCAGCACCGGCCGGATGCACTCGGTGCCCGGCGCCAGCCACACGGCCAGCACCTCCGCGTCGTCCCGTACGACGGTGACCGGCCGGGCGATGTGCGGGCGCGGCCCGCCGTTCTCCCGGTACCGCCACAGGATCTGGCTCCCGGGGGACCAGTACGCCGTGCCGTCGCCCGTCGCCGCCGCTGCCAACGCTGTCACCGTCGGGTCCGTCACCGTTCCGTCGTCGTCCGCCATGGGCAGATATTAGGTGCCATCGGCATAGGACGCTGCGGTACCGGTCACGGTTCACCCGACGGTCACCGCGCGCCCCCGTCTGTCACGGGCGGGTCATACGCAGCACATCCAGCGCGTCGTCCAGCTGCGCCCCGGTCAGCTCGCCGCGCTCGACGTACCCGCCCTCCAGCACGACCTGGCGGATCGTCTTGCGCTCGGCCAGGGCCTTCTTGGCGACCTTCGCGGCCTCCTCGTAGCCGATGTACTTGTTCAGCGGGGTCACCACCGACGGGGAGGACTCGGCGTACTCGCGGGCCCGCTCGCGGTTCGCGGTGATGCCGTCGACCGTGCGGCCGGCCAGCAGCCGGGAGGCGTTGGTGAGCAGCCGGATCGATTCCAGGACGTTCTTGGCGATCACCGGGAGCATCACGTTCAGCTCGAAATTGCCGGCCGCGCCCGCGATCGCCACCGTCGTGTCATTGCCCGTCACCTGCGCACACACCATGAGCACGGCCTCGGGGATCACCGGGTTCACCTTGCCCGGCATGATCGAGGAGCCGGGCTGGAGGTCGGGCAGCGCGATCTCGGCGAGGCCGGTGCGCGGGCCGGACGACATCCAGCGCAGATCGTTGGAGATCTTCGTCAGGCCGACCGCGATGGTCCGCAGCTGCCCGCTGATCTCCACGACGGCGTCCCGGGCGCCCTGCGCCTCGAAGTGGTCGCGGGCCTCGGTCAGCGGCAGCCCGGTGGCGCGGGCGACCTCCTCGATCACGGCCGCCGAGAAACCCGCCGGGGTGTTGATGCCGGTGCCCACCGCGGTGCCGCCCAGCGGCAGCTCGGCGAGGCGGGGCAGGGAGGCGGTGAGCCGCTCGACGCCGTACCTCACCTGAGCGGCGTACCCGCCGAACTCCTGTCCTAGGGTGACGGGAGTGGCGTCCATGAGATGGGTGCGCCCGGATTTCACCACATCGGCGAATTCCTCCGCCTTGCGCTCCAGGGAGGCCGCCAGCTGCTCCAGGGCCGGGATCAGCTCGCGGGTGACGGCGGCGGTGGCGGCGATGTGGATCGAGGACGGGAAGACGTCGTTGGACGACTGCGAGGCGTTGACGTGGTCGTTGGGGTGCACGGCGCGGCCCAGCCGCTCGGTGGCGAGGGTGGCGATGACCTCGTTGGTGTTCATGTTGGACGAGGTGCCCGACCCGGTCTGGAACACGTCGACCGGGAAATGGGCGTCCCAGGTCCCCTCGGCGACCTCCCCGGCCGCCTCCTGGATCGCCTCGGCGATGTCCTTGTCGAGCACCCCGAGACGGGCGTTCACCTTGGCGGCGGCGCCCTTGATCCGGGCGAGGGCCTCGATGTGGGCGCGCTCGATGCGCTGCCCCGAGATCGGGAAGTTCTCGACGGCACGCTGGGTCTGCGCCCGCCACTTCGCGTCCGCGGGGACCCGCACCTCGCCCATCGAGTCGTGCTCGACGCGGTAGTCCTGGGCGTCGTCGCTCCGGTCGCCGCCGGCGGTCGTGGTCATCGTGCTGGTACCTCCGTGAGTGGGTCGGGCCCCGCACGGGAGAGCGCGGGGGGCGGGAGGCGTATTCCCCGTCCGGGGTCTCCCGGCTCCCCTCAGGGATGCGCCGGTCCGGCCCACATCCCCCGCACATGCCCCAGATGCCGGGTCATGACGGCCCGTACGGCGCTCTCGTCGCGGGCGAGCAGCGCGTCCAGCAGTTCCAGGTGCTCCTCGGCGGACGCTTCGAGGCGTCCCTCGGCCACCAGCTTGGTCAGCCCGTACAGCCGGGCCTTCGCACGCAGGCCGCGGACCACCTCCACCAGCGGGGCGTTGCCCGCGAGCGCCAGCAGCCCCAGATGGAAGCGGGTGTCGGCCTCCACGTACGCGATCAGATCCCCGGCCGCCGCGGCGGTCACGATCTCGCGGGCGACCGGGCGCAGCGCGCTCAGGGCCACCGGGTCGGCCGTGGCGGCCAGCGCGGCCGTGGTGGGGATCTCGATCAGCGCGCGGACGTGCGTGTACTCGTCGAGCTGGCGTTCGGAGACGACGGTGACCCGGAAGCCCTTGTTCGGGACCGGGTCGAGCAGGCCCTCCTTGGCGAGGTCCAGCAGGGCCTCGCGCACCGGGGTGACCGAGATCCCGAAGCGCGCGGCCAGCGTCGGCGCCGAGTACACCTCCCCGGCCCGCAGCTCACCGGCGATCAGCGCGGCCCGCAGCGCGTCGGCGACCCGCTCGCGGTAACTGGCCTTGGTACCGCCGAGCACGGGCAGGGGCGGGGGCGGGGGCTGCGGGGGCATACGGCACTACTCCTCGTGGACGTCGGGTTCAGAGTACGAACCCGGCGGGGAACGGATCGTCCGGGTCCAGCAGATACTGGGCCGTGCCGGTGATCCAGGCCCGTCCGGTGATGCTGGGCAGCACGGCCGGGCGGCCCGCGACCTCGGTGGTGCCCAGCAGCCGTCCGGTGAACCGGGTGCCGATGAACGACTCGTTGACGAACTCGGTGTGCAGCGGCAGTTCGCCGCGCGCGTGCAGTTGCGCCATGCGCGCGCTGGTGCCCGTACCGCACGGCGAGCGGTCGAACCAGCCCGGGTGGATGGCCATCGCGTGCCGGGAGTGCCGGGCGGTGGACCCGGGCGCGACGAGCTGGACATGGTGGACCCCCCGGATGGACGGATCCTCGGGATGGTGTGGCTCGTCCTCCCCGTTGATGGCGTCCATCAGCGCGAGCCCCGCCCGCAGCAGATCGTCCTTGCGGGCCCGGTCGAACGGCAGCCCGAACGCGTCCAGCGGCAGGATCGCGTAGAAGTTGCCGCCGTAGGCGAGGTCGTACGTCACCGTCCGCCCGTCGGCGAGGGTGGCCGTACGGTCCAGACCGACGCTGAACGAGGGCACGTTGTGGAGGGTGACATGCCGGGCCCGCCCGTGCTCGACGGCGACCTCGGCGACGACGGGCCCGGCCGGGGTGTCCAGGCGCACGGTGGTGACCGGCTCGACGGCCTCCACCATCCCCGTCTCGACCAGCACGGTCGCCACGCCGATCGTGCCGTGCCCGCACATCGGCAGATAGCCGGAGACCTCGATGTAGAGGACGCCCCAGTCGCAGTCCGGGCGGGTGGGCGGCTGGAGGATCGCGCCGCTCATGGCCGCGTGCCCGCGCGGCTCGTTCATCAGCAGCCGCTTGATGTCGTCGCGGTGCTCACGGAAGTACAGCCGCCGTTCGTTCATCGTCGCGCCGGGGAGGGTGCCGATCCCGCCGGTGATCACACGGGTCGGCATGCCCTCGGTGTGCGAGTCGACGGCGTGCAGGACGAGGCGGCTCCGCATCAGGCGTCCCCTCGCGCGAGCCCGCCCGCGACGGCCTTCTCGGTCGCGGTGCGCACCGCCGCCTCCTGCTCCGCCGTCAGCGGCACCCGGGGCGGCCGGCAGGGCCCGCCGTACCGCCCCACGAGGTCCATGGACACCTTGATGGCCTGCACGAACTCCACCCGCGAGTCCCAGCGCAGCAGCGGGTGCAGTTGCCTGTACAGCGTGCGGGCGGTGGCCAGGTCCCCGCCGACGGCCGCCCGGTACAGCGCCGCGGACGCCGACGGCAGCGCGTTGGCGTAGCCCGCGATCCAGCCCTTGGCGCCCGCCAGCGCCAGCTCCAGCAGCACATCGTCCGCGCCGACCAGCAGATCCAGCTCCGGGGCGAGTTCGGCGATCCGGTACCCGCGCCGGACATCCCCGGAGAACTCCTTGACGGCCCGGATCAGCCCCTCCCCGTGCAGCTTCGCGAGCAGCTCCGGTACGAGGTCCACCTTGGTGTCGATCGGATTGTTGTACGCCACCACCGGCACGCCCGCCTTCGCGACCTCGGCGTAGTGGCCCAGCACCGCGCGCTCGTCGGCCCGGTAGGCGTTGGGCGGCAGCAGCATGACCGCGCCGCACCCGGCGTCACGGGCCTGCTCGGCCCAGCGCCGGGCCTCCGCGGCCCCGTAGGCGGCGACCCCGGGCACGACCCGCTCGCCCCCGACGGTATCGACCGCCGTCCGCACGACCGCCGCCCGTTCCTCCTCCGTGAGCACCTGATACTCACCGAGCGAGCCGTTGGGCACGACCCCGTCACAGCCGCCCGCCACCAGCCAGGAGCAGTGCTCGGCGAACTTCCCGTGGTCGACGCGGAGATCGGGGGTCAGGGGGAGGGCGGTGGCGACGAGGAGGCCGTGCCAGGGGGAGCGATGGGGGGAGGGGGTCATGGGGTTCTCCTGTCGGTCGGGGGGCGGTTGGGGGTCGAGTCGGAGCCGGAGTCGCTGTTCTGGTCCGTTGGGGTGTCTGCGTGGTCCGGGTCCCGGGCCAGGACGCCGAGCGGCACCGGGCGGGCGAGCAGCCGTCGTACGGGCTCGGAGGCGCACCCGGCGACCCCGGCCACACCCGCCGCGCACATCCGCCCCTGGCACCAGCCCATCCCGGCCCGGGTGAGCAGCTTCACGGTCCGCAGATCCCCGGCGCCGAGGGTGCCGACGGCTTCCCGCACCGCCCCGGCGGTGACGTCCTCGCATCGGCAGAGGACGGTCTCGTCGGTGACGAGATCCGGCCAGTTCGGCGGCGGGGTGTAGACGCGGTCGAGCGCGGCGGTGAACCGGCGCTTGCGGGTACGGGTCTTGGCGGCGCCGCGCCAGGAGTCCGGGCCGGGGTCGGACTTCCGTCCGGCGAGGCGGGCGGCGATCGAACGGCCCGCGAGGTGTCCCTCGGCGAGGGCGAGGGCGGCGCCGCCGATCCCGGTGGTCTCGCCCGCGGCCCAGACCCCGGGGACGTCGGTGCGCTGCTCGTCGTCCACGCGGACGTAGGGCCCGTCGAGCCCGCAGCCGAGGGCGTCGGCGAGATCGGTGTGCGGGAGCATGCCGTGGCTGACGGCGAGGGTGTCGCAGGGGATGCGGCGTTTCGGGCCCCCGGTTACTGGGCTGACGGTGACCGCCTCGACGCGCTCGCGGCCGTGGGCGGCGACGATCGTGTGCCGGGGGAGGACGGGGACGCGGTGCCGGAGCAGGGCGGCGGCGTAGGCGGCGGCTTCGGGGGCTTTGGGGGCGAGGGCGAGGGCGTGGCGGAGGAGGTCGCGGGGGTGCGCGAGGACGGGCCGTACGCGATCTCGGGGATCGGCGCGCGCCTGCCGTACGAGGTTCCGCGGATCGGCCGATTCCACCAGCGCGGCCACGCGGGCGCCGGCCGCCGCGAGCCCGGTGGCGACCGGCAGCAGCAGTGGCCCGGTCCCGGCGACGACCACGGTACGGCCCGGCAGCACGAGCCCGCCCTTGAGCATGGCCTGGGCGCCTCCGGCGGTGACGACGCCGGGGAGGGTCCAGCCGGGGAAGGGCAGCACCTGTTCATAGCCGCCGGTGGCGAGGAGCACGGCGTCGGCGTGGAGGGCGGTGCCGTGGTCCTGGGCGGGGCCGAGGAGGGCGTGGACGGTGAAGCCGCCGTCTGCTGGGTGCGCCTCGACGGACCACACGTGGTGATCCGCCAGATGGCCGATCCGGGTCTGCCGGGCGAGCCCGTCGCGCAGCCGTTCCCAGGTGCGCCACTGGTGGTGCAGTGCCTGGGGCCGACGCGCCCCGAGGCCGGGCGCGGGCTGCCGGTAGAACTGGCCGCCCGCCGTGGGAGCGGAGTCGAGGAGGGTGACCCGTACGCCCCGGGCGGCGGCGGCGAGGGCGGCGGCGAGTCCGGCCGGGCCCGCCCCGATCACGGCGAAGTCAGTCATCGTGGCCCGTCCCGTCCTGCGTACGGATGTCGGCGCCGGGGTCGGCGGGGACGAGACAGGCCCGCTGGTTGGGCCGCCCGTCGACGGTGACGAGACAGTCGTGGCAGACGCCGATCCCGCAGAAGACGCCTCGGGGGCTCCCGGTCGAGCGGGTGGTCCGCCAGGAGACGATCCCGGCTGCCCAGAGCACGGCGGCGATGCTCTGCCCGGACAGGGCGGGGAGCCCACGGCCGTCGAAGGTGACGGTGAAGGGGACGGCGGGGTGGGCTCGGGCCAGGGTGAGGGGATTCATCGGGGGGTGGCCTCCGGGAATCGGTCGGGGCGCAGGGGATGGGGGTCGAGGCTCGGGCGCTGCCCGCTGATGAGCTGGGCGATGAGGTGCCCGGTGCCGGGGGCGAGCCCGATGCCCGCGCCTTCGTGCCCGCAGGCGTGGAAGAGGCCGGGGACTCGGGGGTCGGGTCCGACGGCGGGCAGATGGTCGGGGAGATACGGCCGGAAACCGGCGTACGTGCGCATGACCCGCACGCGGTGGAGGAACGGGAACAGCCGGGTCGCCCCGGCCGCCAATTTTCGTACCACCGGCAGGGACAGGGAGCGGTCGAAGCCGACGCGCTCGCGGCTGGCGCCGATGAGCACGGGCCCGGCGGCGGTGCCTTCGACGACCGGTGAGGTCTGGAGGGCGGCGGAGTCGCTGGCCACGTCGGCCACGTAGTCGGCGGCGTAGACCTTGTGCCGGATGCGGTGGGGCGGCAGGGGTTCGGTGACGAGGACGAAGCCTCGGCGGGGCAGGACGGGGAGGTGTACCCCGGCGAGGGCGGCGACGTGGCCGCCCCAGGTGCCGGCGGCGTTGACGAGGAAGGGGGCGTGCAGGTCGCCCCGGTCGGTGCGGACGCCGCGTACGGAGCCGTCGGGGGTGTGCAGTACGCCGGTGACGGTCCGGCCGGTCTCGACGTGGGCGCCGGAGGCGCGGAGCAGGTGGGCGGCGGCGAGGGCGGGCATGACCTGGGCGTCCTGGGGGTAACGGACGCCGCCGCTGAGGTCCGGCGTCAGGTCCGGCTCCAGGTCGTGCAGCCGGTCGCTCCCGACGCTCACGGCGTCGACCCCGGCGGTGCGCTGTTCGGCGGCGAATGCTTCCAGGGCGGCGAGTTGGGCGGGCGTGTCGGCGACGACGAGGCCGCCTTTGGCCTCGTACTCGATCGCGGCTCCGAAGTCGTCGGCGAGGTCGGTCCACAACCGCGCGGACAGTTGGGCGAGTTGCAGTTCGGGGCCGGGGCCCTTGTCGGAGACGAGCAGATTCCCTTCTCCGGCCCCGGTGGTCCCCCCGGCGACCGGCCCCCTGTCGACCACGACGACCTCCAGCCCGGCACGGGCCGCGTAGTAGGCACAGGCGGCACCCACCATGCCCGCACCAACGACCACGACATCGCAGGTCAGTTGCTTGCGCATGGCAGTAATATGTCACACAGCGCAGGGCGGGGGAATGGTCCGGACACGGGAAAGTGAGGGGGCGGGCTGGAGCGCACGACGGCCCCCACCGAAGCGGGGGCCGGCGTGAGTTGGGTGGTGCGGGGTGTCAGGCGGACAGGTGTCCGCCCTTGACCGCGCGGACGAATGACGACCAGCCGTTCGGCCTGAATGCGAGCGCCGGACCGTTCGGAGCCTTGGAATCGCGGACGGGAACGATTTCAGATCCCACGAACGCTATCTCTACGCAAGCGGACTGTCCGTTGCTGTAGCTCGACTTGAACCATGCTGCTTCGGTCGGATCAATCCTGTGCATATCTCCCTGCCACTTCGGAGATCAGACGCTTCGAGACCTCTGCACTGAGCGCCGTCTCCCAGATATTCTTGAACGCCGCGTCGTAGCGTTCAACTTCCTTCGGTTTGTCCAAGTAGAGATCGCCCGTGTAACCGTCCGCGTAGACCGTCGGAGGCTCGGTCTCACTACCATCCGCGTTGAGCGGGAAGCGTAGAACCCCGAACGGACCTGACATGACACCCAGGTGGAGACCTGCCGAGAACGGGACCACCTTGACGGTCACATTGGGCAAGCTCGCCACCTGCACCAAGTGGGCAAGTTGCCCCGCCATCACTGCTGCTCCGCCGATCGGTCGCCTCAAGACAGCTTCGTTGAGCACGACGTCGAGTCTTGGCGGGTCGGTGACTCTGGTGAGGAGTACTTGCCGGGTGATACGAAGATGGACGCGCTGTTCAATTTCGCTGTCATCCTCTTCGGGGTTGTGGGCACGCATGACCGTGCGCGCGTATTCCTCAGTCTGAAGCAGACCGGGAATCAACTCGCTTTCGTACCAGTCGATCCGTGATGCCGCCTCCTCCAATCCGATGAAAAGGTCGAAGCCCTCAGGGATCACGTCACCGTAGGCGTGCCACCAGCCCCGCGACTTCGTCTCTTTGGCGAGGCCCATCAGCGCCTCGGTGAGGCCGGCGGGTGCGCCGTACACCTTGCACATGGTCTCGACGTCATGGCTGCGCAAGGAGGTCTGCCCGGTCTCGATGCGCCACATCTTTGCCTCGGACCACTCAAGTTTCCGCGCCGCCGCACGCACCGTCAGCCGTGCCTGATTGCGCAGGTCCCGCAGAAATCTGCCGAGCTGTCTGCGCGGCACGGTCGATCCGGCCTGTCCGTCCGCCATCCGCCACCCCTTCTCACTCTCAGTATGAAGCACCCTTGGCACTCGGAATGAAAGCATTGCTGTGCTCGCTCCGCAATGAAGGACGCCTAAACGACACCCGCAAGGTGGAACCTCGAAATGAAGTCTTGCAAGTTGTAGGGCTGAGGGGCACGCTGATGTCTGTTGGACCGTCAGGCACCCGATGTGCAGGGGGAGGACGGCCAACGCAAGGACCCCCGCGACCGTGCGACCGGTCCGGGGGCATGGCCACCAGCTACGTAGAGGAGCTGATGACGGTGAGTATTATCCACACGTTCTTGAGGCGGGCGCTGGGCGTTTTAGCGCCCGGTACCGGCAAGCGGAGGGCGGATGTCCGCCCGGCCCCCGAGCCCTCCCTACCGTGCCACCGCGCATCCTGCCCGGCCGCCGCCGTACGACTTCCCGCGCACCGGTCTCCGTACGGCCTCGCTGATCCGCCGTTCGACGGCACCGGTACCGCCCTGGTCCGCCCGTACGTCGCCAGCCGGGGAGGGACGGCGTGATGAGCGCGGACCCGCAACTGTCGGCGGAATGCGCGGTCGCACAGCGGACGGAGTACGCCGATCTGCACACCTGGTGCCGCCGCACGGCGGACGTGTCGCTGGCGCACCGCGGCGGGGTCGTACTGGTCCCGCGCTGCTCCTGCGCCTGCCACGTGCCGGTCGGGGAGGGCGCGCGGTGAACGCTGGTACGCCGCCCGCGCCGGGCACTTCCCGGCTGACGATCGAGACGTACCGGGTGGCCCCGGACGGCGAGCGCGTAGGGCGTACCCCGCCCCGCACCTACCGGCCCGGCCCAGGCCCCATCGTGCTCGACTCCCTCCGCTGGCCCCCGTGTCGCTGCCCACGCTGCCGGACGGGCGACGGCCCGAGGGGTGTCTGGTAACGGCGCCGCGAGCAACTGGGGGGCCCGGACGGAGGCGGCAGCATCGGTCACGTGCAGGTGGGGCAGGGAAGGCCGGGGTCGGCACGGTTGGGGGAGCACGTCACGAGGGCGACGGAGTGGAAGACCGTGCCTGTCAGGTAGTGGCCGAGGGACACGTCCCCACCCCACGTGAGCCGCTCGACGGCGGCTTTCGCCAGGAGGGCGAGCCGGGTCGCCGCCCGGTTTTCCTCGGAGGCGAATCGGGGGGCGAGTCCGGCGAGTTGGAGGGCCAGCCACTCGCCGGCCTCCTTGGGCTCCTCCCATGTCCCCCGGATCACGGACAACGGCTTCAGCAGCCAGTGCGCGGTCTGGATCGGGGGCAGGTCGGAAGTCCGGAAGAGGGACACGGCTTCCCGGTACCGATCCCGCACCTCCTGATCACTGCTCCCGGTCGGGGCCTGCCCCGGGGCCCGACGGACACTCTCCTTGTCGAACGCCCGCTTCTCCCCGAGCCATGCGTAACCGTGGTGGTGCACTGCCGCTCCGTTCCATGGGAGGGCGACGGCCCTGCCCATCGGCGCAGGGCAGGGCCGTCGGTGTCCGGGTGGGGCTGTGGATCAGGCGGATAGGTCGATACCCGCCGCGTCCAGCTCCGCCGAGGTGAAGCGGAGCGGCTCCGCGTCGGGGCGCTTGCTGTCACCCATGGCCCAGGCACCCGGCCCGATCCGCGCGAGCGTCACGCAGGCTTCGCCGTCCGGGTGGGTGTTGCCGCCGCATGCCTTCGAGAATGCGACTCCCTCGATGGGGAGGCCGTACAGGTCGGTCATCGTGGTGCCCTTCCTGATCTGCTGACGGCTCCGGAAAGAGCCGCCTCCCGTCCGTGGCGGACGGAAGTCCTGAAAGACGGTCACTCCGTCGGGCATTTGATATGCCGATAGATGACGAACGGTGCCCCCGACTGTCTTTCGATGGAGCCTCGGCGTACCTGTTCGAGCGGCTCAATGGATTTCAGACAGGCAGGGCACATCTCGCCCCGGGGTGCGTAGGTGACGTACTCCCACTGCCGTGCGTCCGTGCTGTCTGTCACTGTCGTCGCACTCATATCGTCGGCCTCCCTGCGAATTCCGTCTTGCCTCAGCAAGGATGGCAGGGGTCACGCACCGATAAGTGAATTATTCGCGTTGTCGGGTAAAAATCTCTGCCCATTCGGAAAGGAGTTCCCGACATTCGTCCCCGTAGACGGCGTAGGACTCGTAGCGCGCAAAGTCCTCCCGGTATGCACTTACGTCCTCGTGGTCCCGCAGGATCAGTGCGCCTGTATGGGTCTCGACTTTGACCAGCCGCCGGTCATACACGGTAAATACACTGAGCGGTGTCTCGGTGATGGGGCCGACCGTGCCGAGCGGGATCACACCTAGTCGTACGTTTGGAATGCGTGATACGGAAGTCAGCCGATCGAGTTGCAATGCCATGGCCGTAGGTGTGGTGAGAGGCCAGCGCACTCCTTGTTCGGTCAGTAGGAATGTGAAGACCTTTGATGGATTCGTGAGGATCTGCTGGCGCTCTAGTTTCTTTGCTACGACTTTGGAAGTGTCCTCGGAATGTTTTGCAAGACTTGCCCGGATGTAGTCGGGCGTAGCCAGTAGACCTGTGATCATCGTCGGCAGAAAGAACCTGAATTCTGTCGTGACGACCTCAAGGCGAGCTAGATCGTTCTGCTTTTCATCGATACCGCGGTGGCGAGAATTCCAATGGTCTTGCCATTCCGTGGCCAATTCATCGTGAGCCATCCTGAAGCCCCTTTCCTGAGCTGAGCTTCGATCATCTGGACAGGTAGTGACTGGCCCATTCTCCGAGTTGGGCTCTAGCCTCTTCCTCGAATAGTGCGTAGCTCTCCAGTGTGCCGAACAGTTCCATGTATGCTGCGATGTCTCGGGGATCGCGAAACGCCGTGACGCCGGCGGTATTTTCTGACGTGGCCAAGGTGTCGTCGTAGATAGTGAACGTGTCCATCGGGGCTATCGGTATACGGCCGCTGATCGGGATCACTCCCAGTCGAATATTCGCCAGGCGAGAGAGCGAGACAAGACGGTCGATCTGCATCGCCATCTCCGGTGCGCCAACCAGCGGCCATCTGACCGCTTGTTCCGTCAAGATAAACATGAATCGCTTTGAGGTGTCGAAGAGGACCTGCTGTCGTTCAAGCTTTTTTGCAACAGTCTTAGTGGTGTCCACCGGAGAATGAGCCAGGCTGGCTCGAATATATTCAGGAGTGGAGAGGAGCCCGGTGAGCATAGAGAGCAGAAAGAAGCGGAATTCTGTTGTCGATGACTCCAGGCCGGCTAGTTCCTGCTGTTTCTTATCGAGCCCCTTTCGGCGGAGGCTCCGAATATCCTGCCACTCGGTGTGGGCCATCCTTGCGAGGTCCGATACCTGAGCGACCAATTCCGGCGGGGCTTCAACGGCTCTGAGGATTTGCTCGACATCGACAATCGACGGGCGGGCCTTTCCGGTTTCGAACCGGCTGATCTTGGATTGAGGCATGTTGCAGCGGACAGCAAGCCGGACTCCTGAGAGACCGGCTTGCTTACGCAGTTCTCGGAGCTTCGAGGCCAGTTCCTGGCTGGACTGGCCCAGCTGCTCGGGTTCGAACGTCACTCCTTCACGTACTCCAGGAACGGAACCGACTCAGCGACTGCGATTCGCTGGTATTCGACGAACGGTGCGGGATCACCCGAGCGGAGTTCTCGGTTGATCTGCGTTCCGTCTTCCCGATAGTTCATGAGCACTACATGTGCGCGGTCGAACATCCAAAAATCTTGTACGTCGGGTAGGGGGTTCGTTCGATCGGTCACGTCAAGGATACGGATTTCCTCCCCGGCCGTGACGTGATGGCGGTAGTAATACTCGAACTCGAACCGGAGATAGTCCGACAGAGGGTGCGTGAGCATATGGACTCGCCCGACACTTTTTCCTTCGCCTCGCCACTGCCGTACTTCGTCCATCCAGGCGGACGTATAGTTGTCCGGTGATTTCTCTCCGTCGAGGAATCGCGCCAGTTTCTCGGCCTCCTGCGGCATTGTGTAGGCGGGGAGGGTTTCCAACCTCCACGCCTCACGCTGCATGGTGTCGAAGCAAGCGTTCCACTCGTCACCATCCAAGAGCACGAACAGCCTCCCTGAGAACTGCTTCCGGGATCTCCACCAGGGCCTCACCTTGCGGTGGCCGGAAGACGTCCGAATGGTCGCCCTGGACGATGAATGAGCCGCTAGCCGTCCGATAGACGTTGGGGCAGTCCTTTTCCCCGCATTCGCCGTTACCGTTGCCGGTAAGCCGGGTGAGTTCCTCGCGGGCCATGCCGAACCTCCTTGTGGCTGGCCTCTGTTGAGGCCCTTGACCCCCACGGTAGATGCTGGCTATGCGTAGCTACTACGCCACAACGTGACTATGCACGTTGTTGGGTAGACCGGTGGCCATGGTGCGCGGCGTTCCTGGTGGTTCCTGGAGCGAGCGAGCGAGTGAGCGTGGGTGGGGACGGGACGGCAAGAAGCCCCTGACCGACGGCCAAGGGCTCCCTGTAGGTGTCTACGCGGCTACGTCACCCCAGCCCCGCCCCCCGCACCGGAATACTCGTGAACGTAGGCGCCGGAGCAGGATCCTGGAAGAAGTCGTTGCCCTTGTCGTCCACCACGATGAACGCCGGGAAATCCTCCACCTCGATCTTCCAGACCGCCTCCATGCCCAGCTCCTCGTACTCCACGACCTCGACCTTCTTGATGCAGTCCTGGGCGAGGCGGGCGGCCGGGCCGCCGATGGAGCCTAGGTAGAAGCCGCCGTGGGCGTCGCACGCGTCGGTGACCTGCTTGCTGCGGTTGCCCTTGGCGAGCATCACCTTGGAGCCGCCGGCCGCCTGGAACTGCTCCACGTAGGAGTCCATTCGGCCGGCTGTCGTCGGGCCGAAGGAGCCCGACGCGTAGCCCTCGGGCGTCTTCGCGGGGCCCGCGTAGTACACCGGGTGGTCCTTCAGGTACTGCGGCATCTCCTCACCCGCGTCCAGCCGCTCCTTGATCTTGGCGTGCGCGATGTCGCGGGCCACGACCAGCGGGCCGGTCAGGGACAGCCGGGTCTTGACCGGGTACCGGGTCAGCTCGGCGAGGATGTCGGGCATCGGCTGGTTGAGGTCGATGCGCACCACGTCGGAGGACGCCTCGTCCAGGTGCTCGTCCGTCGTCTCCGGCAGGAAACGCGCCGGGTCGGTCTCCAGCTGCTCCAGGAAGACGCCCTCAGCCGTGATCTTCGCGACCGCCTGCCGGTCCGCCGAGCAGGACACGGCGATCGCCACCGGGCAGGACGCGCCATGCCGGGGGAGGCGCACGACCCGTACGTCATGGCAGAAGTACTTGCCCCCGAACTGCGCCCCGATCCCGATCCGCTGCGTCAGCTCGAAGACCTTCTCCTCCAGCTCCTTGTCCCGGAAGCCGTGCCCCAGCGGCGACCCCTCGGCCGGGATCTCGTCCAGATAATGCGCGGAGGCGTACTTCGCGGTCTTCAGCGCGTACTCCGCCGACGTACCGCCGACCACGATCGCCAGGTGGTACGGGGGACAGGCCGCCGTACCCAGCGAACGGATCTTCTCCTCCAGGAACTTCATCATGGAGGCTTCGTTGAGGACCGCCTTCGTCTCCTGGTACAGGAACGACTTGTTGGCGCTGCCGCCGCCCTTGGCCATGAACAGGAACTTGTACGCGCCGCCGTCGGCCGCGTACAGCTCGATCTGGGCCGGGAGGTTCGAACCCGTGTTCTTCTCCTCCCACATGGTCAGCGGGGCCATCTGGGAGTAGCGGAGATTGAGCCGGGTGTACGCGTCATAGATGCCGTGCGACAGGGCCGCCTCGTCGCCGCCCTCCGTCAGCACCTGCTGCCCGCGCTTGCCCATCACGATCGCCGTGCCCGTGTCCTGGCACATCGGCAGCACACCCGCCGCCGCGATGTTCGCGTTCTTCAGCAGGTCCAGCGCGACGAACTTGTCGTTCGCGGACGCCTGCGGATCGTCGATGATCCGGCGCAGCTGGGCGAGATGGGCGGGGCGCAGATAGTGCTGGATGTCATGGATCGCCTCCTCGGCGAGCTTGCGCAGCGCCTCCGGCTCGACCTTGAGGAAGGTGCGCCCGTCGGCCTCGAAGGTGGAGACACCCTCGGAGGTCACCAGCCGGTACGGAGTGGTGTCCTCTCCCATCGGGAGCAGATCGGTGTACGCGAACTCAGGCATCTCGGCCTATTCCTCACTCACGGCGGACAGCGGCTGGCATCCATTGGCAGCGTTCCCCAGCGTAGGACGTGCCACCGACAGCGTGTCGGTGAGGTAGGACTCAGTTCACCGGCTCCCGGGGTGTCGCGATCTATCGTGTGTGGGTACGCTGCTGTCGTGGACCTTGAGAAGCAGACCAGGCAGACCAGGCCGAGCAGTCCCAGTCCCAGTCCAAGTCCCAGCTCCCGTCCGAGCCCTGAGGTCGCGCCCGCCGAGCTGCGCGCCTCCGACGCCGAGCGCGACCGGATCGCGGACATCCTGCGTGATGCCATGGCCGAGGGCCGTCTGACCGCCGAGGAGCACTCCGAGCGGATCGACGGGGTCTACCGGGCCAAGACGGTCGGCGAGCTGGAGCCGCTGATCCGCGATCTGCCGGGCGCCCACCAGGAGCCCACGGCGAGCGCGTACGCGGCGGCCCCGAGCCGCCCGAGCGAGGGCGCGATACCCGCCGAGGCGGACGACAGCGTCGTCGCGGTGTTCAGCGGCGCCGTGCGCAAGGGCCGCTGGCGCGCGGGCCGCCGTATCCACGCCTACGCGGTCTTCGGCAGCGTCGAGATCGACCTCAGCGAGGCCCTCTTCGAGTACCAGCAGCTCGTGATCAAGGCGTTCTCGGTCTTCGGCAGCGTCGAGATCAAGGTCCCGGAGAATGTCTCGCTGCGCGGCAACGGCGGGGGAGTGCTCGGCAGCTTCGAGGTGCGCACGCTCGACTCGGGCGATCCGCAGGCCCCCGTGGTCTTCGTCGACGGCTGGGCCGTGCTCGGCAGCATCGAGGCCCGGCCCAAGCGCGGCAAGTTCGTCGCCGACATCGCCAAGATCGCCGACAAGGTGCAGCGCAAGGTCGAGAAGGTCCAGCGCAAGTATCTGTGACCCGTACGCGCAGAGTTGCCGGTACGCACAGAGTTGTGTGGACATGCCTTGGTGTGGGTGTATCTGTACACGTCCGCCCGGGTTCCCGAGTCCCGGCGGCCGACTTTGCGTCGGCGCCCGCGATCATTGACGGTCGTGAATTTCCGCCGCGAAACGAACGCGTCCGGGTGCCGTACCGCTCAAGAACCGCCAGGTTCCCCGGGGTTGGGAACTCCCTGCATAGGCGCGCGCACAGCGGGTAGACCTTGCTGCATCGTCTCTCGCTCGCGAAGCCGTCGTCAGGAGTAGACCGTGCTGCAACCGCCGCATTCGTCCGTGCAGGTAGCTGCCGTTCCGGCGCAGCGGGTGCCAGCGCGAGACAGGGACCAAGACGCCCCGTGGCACACCGAAGCGGTGTGCCGGCGGGACGAGGCAGGGCTGTTTTTCGCACCCTCCAAGGAACCCACCGCCGCCCGGCTCTCCCGCGAGGAGGCCGCCAAGCGGGTCTGCGCCCGCTGTCCCGTCATGGTCGAGTGCCGCGAGCACGCGCTGCTCCAGCCCGAGCCGTACGGCGTCTGGGGCGGCCTCACCGCCGCCGAGCGCCGGGTCGTGCTGGCCAGGCGGCGCCGCCGCGAGATGGAACTGACGAAGACGGCCGGGGCGGCGGGCCGCATAGCGCAAGCCGGCTGACCCGGCAGGGAGCGCCCCCTCCGCACCGGGGACGCTCCCTGCCGGCAGCCGCCGCCGGCGGGCTGTCGGTATGTGCTGCTCGCTGGTGCTACTTGGCCCGCCCGAAGTCCACGGCGCTGTAGGCCCGCAGCTTGCTGAGCCGGTGCTCGGACTCGATCTTCCGTACGGTCCCCGACTTCGACCGCATCACGATCGACTCGGTGGTCGCGGTCTCCGACCGGTACCGCACCCCCTGGAGCAGCTCCCCGTCCGTGATCCCGGTGGCGACGAAGAACACGTTCTCCCCGGACACCAGGTCGTCGGTGGTCAGCACCCGGTCCAGATCGTGCCCGGCGTCGATCGCCCGCTGCCGCTCCTCGTCGTCCTTGGGCCACAGCTTGCCCTGGATGGTTCCGCCGAGGCACTTCACGGCACAGGCCGAGATGATCCCCTCCGGCGTGCCGCCCACGCCGAGCAGCAGATCCACGCCGGTGCCCTCGCGCAGCGCGTAGATCGAACCGGCGACATCGCCGTCCGAGATCAGCTTGATACGGGCGCCCGCCTCCCGGACCTCCTCGATCAGCTTCTGGTGGCGCGGCCGGTCGAGGATGACGACCGTCACGTCCTCCGGCTGGCGCCGCTTCGCCTTGGCGATCCGCTTGATGTTCACCGCCACCGGGGCGTCGATGTCCACGAACTCCGCGGCCTCGGGACCGGTGACCAGTTTGTCCATGTAGAACACGGCCGATGGGTCGAACATCGACCCGCGCTCTGCGGCGGCCAGCACGGCGATCGCGTTCGGCATGCCCTTGGCCGTCAGCGTCGTACCGTCGATCGGGTCGACCGCGATGTCGCACTCGGGGCCCGTGCCGTCGCCGACCCGCTCCCCGTTGAAGAGCATCGGGGCCTCGTCCTTCTCGCCTTCGCCGATGACGACGACGCCGTTCATGGACACGGTGGACACCAGGGTGCGCATCGCGCGCACCGCGGCACCGTCGGCTCCGTTCTTGTCCCCGCGGCCGACCCAGCGGCCCGCGGCCATCGCCGCGGCCTCGGTGACCCGGACCAGTTCGAGGGCGAGGTTGCGGTCAGGGGCCTCGGAGGGGACATCGAGTTCGGACGGCATTTGATGCTCGGTCATCGGAACGCACCTTTCTGATACGACGACGGCCGGATGAGGGTTCGGCGTCGACTCTATCGTCAGGTCGACAGAATGAGCAGGGCCCCCCACGGATGAGCGGGGCGAGTACCTGCGACGATAGGGGGCGTGGCAGGTACGAACGGCAAGCAGAAAACGGCCCGGGACATGATTCTCTCCCTGGGCGTGATCGTGCTGGCGGCATGGGTCATCTATCTCTTCATCCCGCACGACGACACGGAACCGGACGTCAAGCCGGTGGACTACCGGGTGGAGCTGCTGACGGCCCAGCGCGCGGCGTCGTACCCGGTGGCAGTGCCGGAGGGGCTCCCGGACACCTGGAAGCCGACCTCCGTCCGCTACCAGGGGCAGGACGGCGAAGCCTGGCACCTCGGCTTCCACGCGCCCGACGGTGAATACGTGGCGATCGAGCAGTCCACCCAGGCGCGCGCCAAGTTCATCGACGACGCCAGCCAGGGCGGCAGCGAGACCGAGGTCACCCAGGACATCGACGGCCGCACCTGGACCCAGTACAGCGGCGGCCGGTACAGCGCGCTGGTCCTGGACGGGGCGGACGGCGCCACGACGATGGTCATCGGCACGGGGTCCTTCGGGCAGCTGGCGACGATGGCGCAGTCGCTGAAGCTGGACTGACCCTTCCCGGCTCCGGCTGACGGTCCCTGTCGGCTCACGGCTCCGGCTGACGGTCCCCGTGGGCTTTGTTCGGGGCCGAGCGGATGGCGAAGGCCCCCGGTGCCGCTCCTTCCGCTCCGGGGGCCTTCGTCCGCGTATGTGCCGGTCGGGTCAGACCGTCGTCACGACCTGCTCGTACGACAGGCGCGGCAGGCGCGGGAACCAGGCGTCCGGGCCCGGGTTGCCGATGTTGACCACCATCAGCGGGGTGTGGTCGTCGTCCAGGAACTCCTTGCGCACGCCCTCGAAGTCGCAGCCGGTCATCGGGCCGGCGGCCAGGCCCGCGGCGCGCACGCCGATGATGAAGTACGCGGCCTGGAGGGAGGCGTTGAGCGCGGCCTGGCTCTCGCGCAGCCCGCGGTCGGCGAAGACGGTGTCCTTGGCCTGCGGGGCGTGCGGGAAGAGCTGCGGCATCTCCTGGTGGAACTCGTTGTCCGCGGAGAGGATCGCGACCAGCGGGGCGGTGGCGGTCTTGGGCTGGTTGCCCTTGGACATGTGCTGCACCAGGCGCTCGCGGGCCTCGGCGGAGCGGACCAGGGTGATCCGCAGCGGGGACTGGTTCATGGAGGTCGGGCCGTACTTGACCAGGTCGTAGATCGCCTGCATCTGCTCTTCGGTGACGGGCTCGTCGGTGAAGGTGTTCGCGGTGCGGGCCTCGCGGAACAGCAGGTCCTGGGCGGTGGGGTCAAGAACGAGGGGCATGGGGGGTTCCTTGTGGCGCGGCGGGTCCGGTTCCGGGGGGAACAACCGGCTGACGGCGAAGACGTTACGCGGCAGAAGCTTCAAGGTTCAACCAAAACCGGGGTGTCGTGATCCGGTTCACATAAACGGACCGTGGTCCGTCTGTCTGGGTGCGTCCGGGGGCCGGTAGGTCCTGTGGGTCACTGTTGGTCTTTGGTAGGTCAGGTCCTTGTAGGTCCCTACTCCTCTGCTCCCGCCTCGTCCTGCGCGAGGGCCGCGTCCAGCCGGGCGCGGGCGCCCTCCAGCCAGCGGCGGCACACCTTGGCCAGCTCCTCGCCGCGCTCCCAGAGAGCGAGGGACTCCTCCAGCGTCGTACCGCCCGCCTCCAGGCGTCGTACGACCTCGATCAGCTCGTCGCGCGCCTGCTCGTAGCCGGGCGCCTCATCCACCTTGCTGCTCATTCGCCCACCCTAGAGACATCGAGGACATCGACACGTACGGAGAATTCGCCCTCGGCCACGCGGGCCCGCAGCGGCTCGTCGGACGTGACCTCCGCGGGGTCCCGTACGACATGGCCGTCGCTCTTCTGGAGCACCGCGTAGCCGCGCTTCAGGGTGGCCGCCGGGGAGAGGGCCACCACGCGCGCGTGCGTGTGCGTCAGCTCCGAGTCGGCGCGGTCGAGGAGATGGCCGAGGGTACGGCGGCCGCGGGCGAGCAGGGCGTCCAGCTGGCCCGCGCGGTCGTCGATCATCCGGTGCGGGTCCTGTATCGACGGGCGGGCCAGCGCCTGCGCCAGTCCGCGCTCCTCGCGCTCGACGTACGCCTCCACGCAGCGCCGGGCGCGGGCCGCCAGCTGCCGTACCCGCTCCAGCTCCTCGCCGACGTCCGGGACGACCTTCTTGGCGGCGTCGGTGGGGGTCGAGGCGCGCAGGTCCGCCACGTAGTCCAGGAGCGGGGTGTCGGGCTCGTGGCCGATCGCCGAGACGACGGGCGTACGGCAGGCGGCGACCGCGCGGACGAGCTGCTCGTCGGAGAACGGGAGCAGATCCTCCACGCTGCCGCCGCCCCGGGCGACGACGATCACGTCCACGTCCGCGTGCTCGTCCAGCTCCTTCACGGCCTGGACGACCTGCGGCACGGCGTGCACGCCCTGCACCGGGACATTGCGCACCTCGAAGCGGACGGCGGGCCAGCGGTGGCGGGCGTTCTCCAGTACGTCGCGCTCCGCTGCGGAGGCACGGCCGCAGACGAGGCCGACGAGCTGGGGGAGGAAGGGGAGGGGTTTCTTCCGGTCTTGGGCGAAGAGGCCCTCGCCGGCGAGCTTCTTCTTCAGCTGCTCAAGGCGGGCGAGCAGCTCGCCGACGCCGACGGGACGGATCTCGGTGGCCCGCAGGGACAGCTGGCCGCGCGGCGCGTACCACTCCGGCTTCGCCAGGACGACGACGCGGGCGCCCTCGCTCACCACGTCCGCGACGGTGTCGAACACCTGGCGGTAGCAGGTGACGCCGACCGAGATGTCGTACGACGGGTCGCGCAGCGTCAGGAACACGACGCCGGCGCCGGGGCGGCGGGACAGCTGGGTGATCTGCCCCTCGACCCATACCGCCCCGAGCCGGTCGATCCAGCTACCGATGAGCCGCGAGACCTCGCCTACGGGGAGGGGGGTCTCGGCGGAGGTGTTGACGGCCATGTGCGTGAGCGTAGTGGGCGGGACTGACAGTTCGGGTGTGCTGGAGGTGGGGGTGGGGGTGGGGGTGGGGGCCGGGTTGTCGGTTGGGTGCGGGGCGGTGGGGGCTGGTCGCGCAGTTCCCCGCGCCCCTGGGGGTTGGGGCTTACCCGCGTGACCAGGGTGGCCCGTCCCTCAGCTACCTCAGCTACCCACCGGTCTCCCCCGTGCGCCCCCTCTGTGCCACCAGCACCGCCAACCCCACCCCCAGCCAGATCGCGCCCACCGCCTGGGCCGTGCCGCTTGCCTCCACGATCACCGCGATCGTGATCGCCGCGCCCAGCACCGGCATCAGGACGTGGCGCCACCAGCTCACCGGGCCACCCCGGCGCCGTACGGCGAACCAGGCCACCACGCTCGCGTGCAGCAGCGTGAAGGCGGTGAGGGCGCCGATGTCCACCACGGACACCAGATGGTCCATGCCGTCGCTCGCGCGGGCCGCCCACACCGCCGCGACCAGTGTGATGACGGCCGCGCAGAGCAGCGCCGGGCGCGGAACCCCGGAGTCCGTCTTGGACAGGGCCCGGGGCAGCCGACGGTCCCGGCCCATCGCGAACAGCAGCCGCCCGGCCGCCGCCTGCCCGGCCAGCGCCGCGAACGCCGCGCCGATCGCCTTGCTGACGGCGACGAGATCGTGCAGCCAGGTGCCGACGGACACGTCGACGGCGTCGTAGAAGGCGGAACCCTGTCTGCTCGGGTCGGCGGCCAGTTCGGCCGAGGTGGTCGGTTCCAGCAGGGCCACCAGGTAGGTCTGGACGATGAAGAGGAACCCGGCGAGCGCGAGGCAGAACAGCACCGCGCGGGCGACCTTTTTCGAGCCCCCGGTCACCTCCTCCGCGAACGAGGCGATGGCGTCGAAGCCCAGATACGACAGCACCGCCACCGACACCGCGCCCAGCACCGCCGACAGCGCGAACGCCCCTTGCGAGCCGTCCCCCGACAGCGGCGACAGCCACCCCCGCTCGGCCCCGTCCCGCGCCAGCACCACGATCGCCGCCACCACGAACACCAGCAGGACGACGATCTCCAGCACCAGCACCGCGAAGCCCACCCGCGCGGCGGCCCGTACGCCCCACAGATTCAGCAGCGTCGTGATCACGACGGCGATCGCCGTCCAGATCCAGCGCGAGACCTCCGGGACGAGCGCCTCCATGGCGATCCCGGAGAAGAGATAGGCGACCGCCGGGATGAGGAGATAGTCCAGCATCGCCATCCAGCCGGCGATGAAACCGACGTCCCTGCCGAGCGCCACGCGCGCGTAGGCGAACACCGAGCCCGCCAGCGGCACCACCCGCACCATCTGCGCGTAGCTGAACGCGGTGAACGCCATGGCGATCGTCGCCACGACGTACACCAGCGCGACCGCCCCGTGCGAGCGGGCGTCCAGGGTGCCGAAGATGCCGACGGGCGCCATGGGGGCGATGAACAACAGGCCGTAGACGACCAGGTCCCGGAAGCCGAGACTGCGCCGCAGCCGGTGCTGCTCGTCGGCCGGGGGAGCGGTGGTGCCGGTGTCGGACATCAGTTCCTCCGCGAGTCGGACCAACCGGGCGAAAAGCCGCGTCGCGCGGCACCCCGCCCGGCTCGGGGCCAGTCTCCCGGTGATCCGCCACCGACACGATCCAGACCCGCCGAACGCCCCCGTACGATGGTTCGCATGACTGCTTCGACTGGCCGCCGTGTCCTGCTCGCCGCCCCCCGTGGCTACTGCGCGGGCGTGGACCGCGCGGTGATCGCCGTCGAGAAAGCCCTGGAGCAGTACGGGGCCCCGATCTATGTCCGGCACGAGATCGTGCACAACAAGTACGTCGTGCAGACCCTGGAGCGGAAAGGCGCCGTCTTCGTCGAGCGGACGGAGGAGGTCCCCGAGGGGAGCATCGTGATGTTCTCCGCGCACGGCGTGGCCCCCGTCGTGCACGAGGAGGCCGCGCGCGGCCGGCTGGCCACCATCGACGCGACCTGCCCGCTGGTCACCAAGGTCCACAAGGAAGCCGTCCGCTTCGCCCAGGACGACTACGACATCCTGCTGATCGGCCACGAGGGCCACGAGGAGGTCATCGGCACCTCCGGCGAGGCCCCCGACCACATCCAGCTCGTGGATGGGCCCGAGGATGTCGCCAAGGTCGAGGTGCGGGACGAGTCGAAGGTCGTCTGGCTGTCCCAGACCACCCTCTCCGTGGACGAGACCATGGAGACCGTCGACGCCCTGAAGCAGAAGTTCCCGCAGCTCATCTCCCCGCCCAGCGACGACATCTGCTACGCGACGCAGAACCGCCAGCTGGCCGTGAAGCAGATGGGCGCCGAGGCCGAGCTGGTCATCGTGGTCGGCTCCCGCAACTCCTCCAACTCCGTGCGGCTGGTCGAGGTCGCCAAGCTGGCCGGCGCCCGCGCCGCGTACCTCGTGGACTTCGCCAGCGAGATCGACGAGGCGTGGCTGGAGGGCGTGACCACGGTCGGCGTCACCTCGGGCGCGTCCGTGCCGGATGTGCTGGTCGAGGAGGTCCTGGAGTTTCTGTCCCGGCGCGGGTACGGGGACGTGGAGCTGGTCAAGGCCGCCGAGGAGTCGATCATCTTCTCGCTGCCGAAGGAGCTGCGCCGGGACCTGCGCGAGGAGGCGGCGGCGCTGGTGGCGGAGCGGGGTGGGGCGGGGGCGGGGGAGTAGCCGGTGGTCGTGGGGGTGGGGTTGCCGGTGACGCCGTCCAGGTCGTCCAGGTCGTCCGGGTCGTCCAGTAGAGGATCCAGCTCATCCACTCGTTAGATGGGCTGGATCATCCAGACCATCCAGATCATCCGGATCATCCGGGGAGTGACTGTCAGTGGTCCGTCGTAACGTGGAGCCATGCAGATCTTCGGCGTGGACATCGGCGGATCCGGCATCAAAGGCGCCCCTGTGGATCTCGACAGAGGCGAGCTGGCCGAGGAGCGTTTCAAGGTGCTCACCCCGCACCCGGCGACGCCCGACGGCGTGGCGGACGGGGTGCGGCAGGTCGTGGGGCACTTCGGCTGGACGGGCCCGGTCGGGCTGACCTTCCCGGGTGTGGTCACCGGCGGTCATACGGTCCGTACGGCGGCCAATGTGGACAAGAGCTGGATCGACACGGACGCGCGGGCGTTGTTCAGCGGGGTGCTCGACGGGCTGCCGGTGACGGTGGTCAATGACGCGGACGCGGCGGGCGTCGCCGAGCTGGCCTTCGGCGCCGGGCGCGACCGGCAGGGCACGGTCATCCTCCTCACCTTCGGCACCGGCATCGGCAGTGCCGTCTTCGTCGACGGTGTGCTCGTGCCCAACACCGAGCTGGGTCATCTGGAGCTGCACGGCCATGACGCCGAGAAGCGCGCCTCCAGCAAGGCCAAGGAGGACCACGAACTGACGTGGGAGCACTGGGCGGGCCGGGTCCAGAAGTACCTCGCCCATGTGGAGATGCTGTTCTCGCCCGAGCTGTTCATCATCGGCGGCGGGGTGAGCCGTAAGTCCGACAAGTTCCTGCACTTCATCGAGGGCATCCAGGCGGAGATCGTGCCGGCCCAGTTGCAGAACAACGCGGGGATCGTGGGGGCGGCGATGCGGGCGGCGAAGGCGGAGTAGCCGGGGCCCCGCCGGTCCGTGACCGGCGGGGCCTGTCGCTCACTGACCGGCGGGCACCCGGCGCCGCGCGGCGCCCGCCCGCCGCCGCGCCATGAGCCGTACCTTCCGTACGGTCGCGATGGACCCGGCGATCAGGGTGCCGCCGTAGAGCCAGCCGGCCTCGGTGGCGAGGGCGGTGAACAGGCCCATCAGCCGGGGGAAGACACCGTCGCCCTCGGCGATGGGCAGCAGCCCGACGGCGAAGGCGATCGGCACGACGACGGGCGCGGTCACCAGATCGCCGGGCCGTACCCACAGCGCGGTCAGCGCGCACACGGGCAGGAACAGCACTCCGTACGCCGTCACCGAGCTGTCGAACAGCAGGCCGATGAGGAAGGCGAGGGTGAGCATCACGGCCGTGCAGAACAGCCCGGCGCCGAGCCCGGTCAGGCGGGGGTCGGGGAAGCGGCGCGCGGGTGTGCCGGCCGGTGGGGGAGGGGGACGCCGCAGGGCGGCCGGGCGGCGCTGTGGGGCACGGTCGCGGGCGGTGCCGCTCCCGGAGGACCGGGCCCGGGGCGGTGCCGGGCGCGGGGGGCCGTCCGGGCGGGCGGGGGAGTCCCGGCCCGCCTGGGGCGGCAGCGGCGGCACCCGGCGCGGCTCGGACCTGCCGGTTCGGCTCGGCCGGCCGGGCTGGGCGGACTGGCCGGTCCGGCCGGACTGAGGGGGGCGCGTCCTGTGTTGCTCCACCGGACCAACTTTGGTCGGTTTATGTGCCGAATAGGCCGACAGACACGCCGGTGGGGAGAGCTTGGCCTAGCGTTCGAACGGGGCGTCGGGGGGTTGGGGGGCACCCCGTAGACTGGTGGATCGGCCAGCAGGTGCCGGCCAGGCCGGCCCGCAGGCCCCGTCTCCTCCAAGCTCTCCGAACCCTCGAACCATGGACCCTCGAAGTCCCCTAGGCCCTCCAGACCCTCTCACCCACGGGAAGACGCAACGTGTCGCTCACGATCGGAATCGTCGGTCTGCCGAATGTCGGCAAGTCGACCCTGTTCAACGCCCTGACCAAGAACGACGTGCTCGCGGCCAACTACCCGTTCGCCACGATCGAGCCGAATGTGGGCGTGGTCGGCGTCCCCGACGCCCGGCTCGCGAAGCTGGCGGAGATCTTCGGTTCCGCGCGGGTGCTGCCGGCGACGGTGGACTTCGTCGACATCGCGGGGATCGTGCGGGGCGCGTCGGAGGGCGAGGGGCTGGGCAACAAGTTCCTGGCGAACATCCGTGAGTCCGACGCGATCTGCCAGGTCATCCGTGCCTTCAAGGACGAGAACGTCGTCCATGTCGACGGCAAGGTCTCCCCGAAGGACGACATCGAGACGATCAACACCGAGCTGATCCTGGCCGACCTCCAGACCATCGAGAAGGTCCTCCCGCGCCTCCAGAAGGAGTCCAGGATCAAGAAGGACCTCGCGCCGAAGGTCAAGGCGGTCGAGGAGGCCCAGGGCATCCTGGAGCGGGGCGACACGCTCTTCGCGCACGGCATCGTGCAGGGCAGCGAGCGCGCCGAGCCGCTGCACGACCTGCACCTCCTGACGGCGAAGCCCTTCCTCTACGTCTTCAACGTCGACGAGGACGAACTGGTCGACGAGACCTTCAAGGACGCCCAGCGCGCGCTGGTCGCCCCCGCCGAGGCGATCTTCCTCAACGCCAAGCTGGAGGCGGACCTCGCGGAACTGGACGAGGCCGACGCCATGGAACTCCTGGAGTCCGTGGGCGCCGAGGAGCCCGGCCTCGCCACCCTCGCCCGCGTCGGCTTCACCACCCTCGGCCTCCAGACCTACCTCACCGCAGGCCCCAAGGAATCCCGAGCCTGGACCATCAAGAAGGGCGCCACCGCCCCCGAGGCCGCCGGTGTCATCCACACCGACTTCCAGAAGGGCTTCATCAAGGCGGAGGTCATCTCCTTCACCGACCTGGTGGAGACGGGGTCGGTGGCGGAGGCACGGGCCAAGGGGAAGGCTCGGATGGAGGGGAAGGAGTATGTGATGCGGGATGGGGATGTGGTGGAGTTTCGCTTCAACGTGTAGTTGCACGCGTACTCCACATGGCTTGATTCATCAAATATGCAGGTCGGAAGGGGGCGGACTCCATTGAGTCCGCCCCCTTCGTCGTTGCCGTGCTGGATGGATGCTGGTGGTTTTTCTGACGTGATGTCAGGTA
>NZ_JBHTZD010000007.1:361313-378517 GCF_042790455.1 Streptomyces sp. NPDC056734 | reverse complement strand
CAGGCTTCCGCCCATTGTGCAATATTCCCCACTGCTGCCTCCCGTAGGAGTCTGGGCCGTGTCTCAGTCCCAGTGTGGCCGGTCGCCCTCTCAGGCCGGCTACCCGTCGTCGCCTTGGTGAGCCACTACCTCACCAACAAGCTGATAGGCCGCGGGCTCATCCTTCACCGCCGGAGCTTTCAACCCCCACCCATGCGAGCAGAAGTGATATCCGGTATTAGACCCCGTTTCCAGGGCTTGTCCCAGAGTGAAGGGCAGATTGCCCACGTGTTACTCACCCGTTCGCCACTAATCCACCCCGAAAGGCTTCATCGTTCGACTTGCATGTGTTAAGCACGCCGCCAGCGTTCGTCCTGAGCCAGGATCAAACTCTCCGTGAATGTTTTCCCGTAATCGGGACCACACATCACGAGAGCGGAACAACCAGGCGGAATAAGCCCGGACTGTTCACTGCGTCCTCGCTGTGTTTTTTCTTCAAAGGAACCCTCCCCCGAACCAAGTAGATGGCCCGGGAGCGGGGTATCAACATATCTGGCGTTGATTTTTGGCACGCTGTTGAGTTCTCAAGGAACGGACGCTTCCTTTGTACTCACCCTCTCGGGCTTTCCTCCGGGCTTCCCTTCGGTGTCTCCGACTCTATCAGATCCTTTTCTCGACCTGACCCCCAGTCAGCGGGGTTTGCCTTCCCGGCCCTGCGGCCGTTCCGACGTTTCAAACCTTAGCGGATTCTCTCGGTGATTCCCAATCGGGCCGCCGAGTCCTCAATCGAATTGAATTCGGGCACGCCGAAATCAACCCGGCCGGGAGGTCGCGCTGGTGGTTTGGTTTGCCGCTCTCGCGGCGGGAGGTGCTGTCGAAGAACCGTTACGGCTCTGCGGCAACCCGGAGAACATTACGGATCCGGCAGGGGGCTGTCAACCGCCTCCTGTCAAGATCTTTTATCTGGGGTATCAGTCCAGGTCGCTGAGACGACCGCCGGCGTCCGGCTGGGCGTGTTCCACGCGGCGCAGGAGCCGGGTGAGGACATCGCCGAGGGCGGTTCGCTCGGCGTGGGTGAGGTCCTGGAGGAGGTCCTCCTCGAAGACCGAGGCCAGGCGCATGACCGCCAGCCACTTCCCGCGGCCCTCGGGTGTCAGCTCGACGATGACGCGGACCCGGTTGGACTCGTCGCGTTCGCGGGTGACCAGGCCCTCGGTGACCATGCGGTCGATCCGGTGGGTCATCGCGGCCGGGGTGAGGCCGAGGCGCTTGGCGAGATCGCTCGGGCCCAGTTGGTAGGGGGCGCCGGAGAGGACCAGGGCCTTGAGGACTTCCCAGTCGGTGTTACTGATGCCGAGGGCGGCGGTCTGGCGGCCGTACGCGACGTTCATCCGGCGGTTCAGCCGGGACAGCGCCGAGACGATCTTCTCGACCTGGGGGTCCAGGTCCTGGAACTCGCGCTGGTAGGCGGCGATCTGTTCGTCGAGGGTCGGCTCGTGGTCGCCGGGGGTGTCGTCGCGCGTGTCGCCCATGGCCGAAGTATCGCATGGCACGGCTTGGCCTTGAAGTCCTTCGATGTGTATCTTTTAGCTTTGAAATTTATCTTCGAAGTCTTTGGTTCTCAGTACCGAGGATCTTCAACTACCACTCGTCGACTTCCTTGAGAGAGGTGAACGTGACCAGGGTGATGGGCGCGGCGATGCGCCGGATCCACGTGGGCAACGCGCTCAGCGCGTTCGGGCTCGGCTTCACCGTCCCCTATCTGTATGTCTATGTGGCGCAGGTGCGGGGGCTCGGTGCCGTGACGGCGGGCATGGTGCTCGCCGTCTTCGCCGTGGCCGCACTCGTCGTACTGCCGTTCGCCGGACGGGCCATCGTGCGGCGGGGGCCGCTGCCGGTGCTGCTCGTGGCTCTGGTCACGGCGTCGGTGGGGGCGCTGAGTCTGGGGCTCGCCGCGAGCGCGGTCACCGTGCTGCTGTCGGCCGCCGCGCTCGGGGCGGGGCAGGCCGTGATGCAGCCGGCGCTGGCCACGATGATCGTGGACGTGTCGTCGGCGGAGACGCGGTCGCGGGCGTTCGCGACGCAGTTCTTTCTCCAGAATCTGGGGCTGGGCGTCGGTGGGCTCATCGGGGGGCATCTGGTCGATGCCACGCGCGTGTCGTCGTTCACGCTGCTGTTCTCGATCGAGGCGGCGATGTTCCTGGTGCTGGTCGCGGTGCTGGGGAGCGTGCGGATGCCGCGGGCGGTGCGGGTGCCGGCGGCGGTGTCGGCCGGGAGCGGCTGGAGGCAGTTGCTCGGGAACCGCGCGATGGTGCAGCTGTCCGTCCTGGGCTTCGTGCTGTTCTTCGCGTGCTACGGGCAGTTCGAGTCGGGGCTGGCCGCGTACGGGGTCGAGGCGGCCGGGATCTCCACCTCCGCGCTGGGGACCGCGCTCGCCGCCAACACGGCGGTGATCGTCGTCGCACAGTTCGTGGTGCTGCGGTTCGTGGAGCGGCGGCGGCGGTCGCGGGTGATCGCGGCGGTCGGGCTGATCTGGGCCGTGGCCTGGATCGCGGCGGCGTACGCGGGGCTGGGCGGTGGCAGCCAGGCGATGGCGACCGCGGCCTTCGTGTCGACGTACGCGCTGTTCGGGCTCGGTGAGGCGATGCTGTCGCCGACGGTCGCCCCGCTGGTGGCCGATCTGGCTCCGGAGGGGCTGGCCGGGCAGTACAACTCCGCTTTCGCGCTGGTCAAGCAGCTCGCGCTGGCGCTGGGACCGGCGATCGGTGGGCCCATGGGGGCCTCGCTGCACGGGCCGTACGTCGTGACGTTCCTGGTGTTCTCGCTGGGGATCAGTGTGCTGGCTCTGCGCATGGGGCGGAGCCTCACGCCGGTGCAGGACCAGCCGTGGCTGGCCCGGAGTCAGGTCGTAAGGCGGGGCGCGGCTGTGGAGCCACTCCCGGCGAAGGTGTAGTACCGGGCCGGGATACGCCGTAAAGGGGCGCGGGGCTGTGCTTGATATGCGGCTCCGCCGCGTGGGCGCGACCAGCCCCCACTCACCCGCACCCGACAACGAACCCCGCGCCCACCCCCACCTACCCCGCATCGCCCAGCGGCAGAGCGAACTCGCACCACACCGCCTTGCCGCCGCCCGGCGTCTTCCGGCTGCCCCAGTTCGTGGCGATCGTCGCGACGATGGCGATGCCGCGGCCGGACTCGTCGCCGGGTTCCGCGCGGCGGCGGCGTGGGAGGTGGTCGTCGCCGTCGGTGACCTCGACGATCAGGCGGCGGTCGGTGCGGCGGAGCCGCAGGCGCATGGGTGGGATGCCGTGTTGCAGGGAGTTCGCGACCAGTTCGCTGGCCGCCAGGACGCCCGCGTCGTGCAGGTCGGCCGGGAAGCGCCAGCTGCTCAGGACGCCGGAGGCGAAGGCTCTGGCGCGCGGGGCGGCCTCGACCCCGCCGAGCAGTTCCAGCGCGGCGTTGCGGAAGAGTTCGCCGTCGGGGCCGGTGCGGGCGGGATGCTGGAGGACCAGGACGGCCACGTCGTCGTCGTGGTCGGCGGTGACGCCCGCCGAGCGGACCAGGCGGTCGCAGATGACCTGCGGGGTGCCGGTGGCGCCGGCCAGTGCGCGCTCCAGGGACGCGATGCCCTCGTCCAGGTCGGCGTCCCGGCGTTCGACCAGGCCGTCGGTGTAGAGGACGGCGGTCGAGCCGGGGCCGAGGGGGATGGTCCCGGACGCGTACATCCAGCCGCCGGTGCCCAGGGGCGGGCCGGTGGGTTCGTCGGTGCGCAGGACCGCGCCGGACTCGTCCCTGACCAGGATCGGCAGGTGGCCCGCCGAGGCGTACACCAGCCGGCCCTCGTTGGGGTCGTGGATGGCGTAGACGCAGGTGGCGATCTGGTTGGCGTCGATCTCCGTCGCCAGGCCGTCAAGGAGTTGCAGGACTTCGTGGGGCGGGAGGTCCAGGCGGGCGTACGCCCTGACCGCCGTACGCAATTGGCCCATGATCGCTGCCGCGCGGACGCCTCGGCCCATGACGTCGCCGATGACGAGGGCGGTGCGTCCGCCGCCGAGGGTGATGACGTCGTACCAGTCGCCGCCGACCGCGGCCTCGGTGCCGCCGGGGTGGTAGGTGGCGGCGATGCGCAGGTCGTCGGGTTGTTCGAGTTCCTGGGGGAGGAGGGAGCGCTGGAGGGTGACGGCGGTCTCGCGCTGGGTGCGTTCGCTGGCGCGCAGGCGTTCGGCGGCCTCGGCGTGGTCGGTGACGTCGGTGGCGAAGACCAGGACACCCTCGTCGCCGCCCTCGCCGTGCCGTACCGGTGTGCAGCAGAAGGTGTAGCAGCGGCCGTCGGACGCCTTGCGGGACTTGACCGTACGGGGCTTTTTGCTGCGCAGGACCTGGTCGAGCAGGGGCAGCAGGCCGAGGTCGCGCAGCTCGGGGAGGGCGTCGCCGGCCGGGTGGCCGAGGGCGCGGGTGCCGAAGGCGGTGACGTAGGCGTCGTTGACGTAGCCGAGGCGGTGGTCGGGGCCGTGGACCAGGGCGACGAGGGCGGGGACTCGGTCGAGGACGTCACGTACCGGGAGGTTGTCGACGGAGGGGACGGGGGTGGGGGTGGGGGTGGGGGGAGTGGTGGGGGTGGTGGCTGGGGTGGTCCTTGGGGCGTCCGTGAGGTGTTCGGCGCGGGCTGCGGGTACGGAGCCTTCCCGGCGGTCGCGGGTGTCGCGGGCGTCCCTGGCGTCCCTCGCGTCGCGGTTGTCCTGGGCTTCTCGGGGGTCCCAGTCGTCGCGGCCGTCTCGGCCGTCGCGGCTTTCGCGGCTTTCGCGGCCGTCTCGGCTTTCGCGGGCCTCCCTGCCGTCCCGGCCGTCCCGGCCTTCCCTGGCCTCTCTGCCCTTGTGGCCTTTGCGGCCGTCCGCTGGGCGGTCCGGGGGTGCGGCGGTTTCGCGGCGCGCTGCGGCGCGGCGCGTTGTTCCGGGGAGCCGGGCGTTCCAGCGCGTGAAGTTCACGAATCCTTGCCTCGTGTAGTCGTCGTCGGCCGGCTCCGCTTCCGGCCCGGAATCCCGGTGGTGGGCAGCGGGTGCCCGGCGTGGCGGTAGCCGCACCGTGTCTCGGCCTCCGGGGAATGCAGCACTTGGGGGACAGCCTCGTGGGTGTGAGGCGGGGTGTCAGGCGGGGTGTCTGGTGGCGGGTCGGGCGGGATGGCGGCCTGCCCGGGGCCGTCGAACGGCCGGGTGGACCCGGTCTGGGGGACCGGTCCAGGGGGGACCAGTCTGGCAGTGTGGCCGACCGGTCGACATCCGTCAGACGCTGGGGTGCGGCCCGAAGTTCCGCCGACCGGTCAGTTCGACCCCTTCGGGTCGTCGTCGGGGTTGTCCGTGGCCTTTCCACCGGCCGCGAGTTCGAACTCCGCACGGGGATGTTCGAGTGAACCGAGGGAGACGATCTCCCGTTTGAAAAGGCCGGAAAGGGTCCATTCGGCGAGGACGCGGGCCTTGCGGTTGAAGGTCGGCACCCGGCTGAGGTGGTAGGTGCGGTGCATGAACCAGGCGGGCCAGCCCTTGAGCCTGCGGCCGTAGACCTGGGCGACGCCCTTGTGCAGGCCGAGGGACGCGACCGAACCGGCGTACGAGTGGGCGTAGGTGTCCAGGGGCTCGCCGCGCAGGCTGTGCACGATGTTGTCGCCGAGGACCCGGGCCTGGCGCACGGCGTGCTGGGCGTTCGGGGCGCACAGGGTGCCGGGTTCGGCGGCGCTGAGGTCGGGGACGGCGGCGGCGTCGCCCGCGGCCCAGGCGTGCGCGGTGCCCTCGATCGCCAGTTCGGCGGTGCAGCGCAGCCGTCCGCGGTCGGTGAGCGGCAGGTCGGTGGCGGCGAGCAGGGGGTGCGGTTTGACGCCGGCGGTCCAGACGACCGTACGGGTCGGGAAGCGCTGTCCGTCGCTGAGGACGGCGACCCGGTCGGCGCAGGACTCCAGGCGGGTCTCCAGGAGGACCTGGATGTTGCGGCGGCGCAGTTCGGCGACGGTGTAGCGGCCCATGTCGGGGCCGACCTCGGGCAGGATCCGGTCGGACGCCTCCACCAGGACCCACTTCATGTCCTCGGGCTTGACGTTGTGGTAGTACCGCGCGGTGTAGCGGGCCATGTCCTCCAGCTCGCCGAGCGCCTCGACGCCCGCGTAGCCGCCGCCGACGAAGACGAAGGTCAGGGCGGCGTCGCGGATCGCGGGGTCGCGGGTGGAGGAGGCGATGTCCATCTGCTCGATGACGTGATTGCGCAGGCCGATGGCCTCTTCGACGGTCTTGAATCCGATGCCGTGCTCGGCGAGGCCCGGGATGGGCAGGGTGCGGGAGACGGAGCCGGGGGCGAGCACCAGTTCGTCGTACGGCAGTCCGCGCGGGCCGGTGCCCTCCTCCTCGCTGGCGAGGGTGGTGAGGGTGGCGGTGCGTTTGGTGTGGTCGATGGCGGCGATCTCGCCGACGACGAGCCGGCAGCCGGACAGCACGCGGCGCAGCGGGACGACGACATGGCGTGGCGAGATCGATCCGGCCGCGGCCTCGGGGAGGAACGGCTGGTAGGTCATGTACGGGTCAGGTGTGACCACGGTGATCTCGACTTCGCCCCGCTTGAGTTCGGGTTTCAGCCGACGCTGGAGGCGCAGGGCCGTGTACATCCCGACGTAGCCACCGCCGACAACGAGAATGCGCGCACGTTCCTTCACCACCCCATGACGCACCGGGCACCGCCGTTTGTCCACAGCCCCGGCAATTTGTGTGACCGGAGGCCGGACCTGCCCCGGCTTGGCCGTATTGCCCCGGTGGGCGGACAGGTGCGCAGGTCAGCCGGGGGGTGCCGGGTGGGGGAAGCGGGCGGAACCGGGACTTTTGCGGCTCGTACTCCGATCGGGGGGCGCTCTGTGCGGAACCTGCCCCTTCTGTATTGACTCCCGCTCAACTATGTTCGTGTCCCGACGGGGTGTAGGGGGATGCGCTCTCGGGTCCGGGAGGTGCGGGGTCCGTCAGGATCTCGCCACATGGGCCGAAGTTAGGGTTCGTTCGCCGCGCTCCGGTATCCAATGGCGGGGAGCGTCTCCGGGGGGAGACGTCGTTTACCGGGGGAATTCGTATGCATGTTCAGGACTCTCATTGGTCATCCGCGTCGGCGATCGCACCGGCGGGACCGGTGGGCACGGCCGGGCCGCTGGGCCCGCCGGGCCCGATGGCGAGCGGCGGGCGCGGTGACGAGCCGCGCAGCACCCCGCTGCGGGTGGACGCACAGCGCAATCTGGAGCACGTACTGCGGGCCGCGCGCGAGGTCTTCGGCGAGCTGGGGTACGGCGCTCCGATGGAGGACGTGGCCCGGCGGGCGCGGGTCGGTGTCGGCACCGTCTACCGGCGGTTCCCGAGCAAGGACGTCCTGGTCCGGCGGATAGCCGAGGAGGAGACCTCCCGGCTCACCGACCAGGCCCGCGCGGCGCTCGGGCAGGAGGACGAGCCGTGGTCGGCGCTGTCCCGTTTCCTGCGCACCTCGGTCGCCTCCGGCGCCGGGCGGCTGCTGCCGCCGCAGGTGCTGCGGGTCGGTGTCGCCGAGGACGGTGGGGCCGACGGGGCGCGGGTGCCGGCGCAGCGGGTGCAGCCGGGGGCCGGGGAACTGCGGCTGGTGCCGGAGGAGGCGGCGGCGGTGCATTCGGCGACTTCGGTGACGCCGGTGAACTCGGTGACGTCAGTGAGTTCGGTGGCTTCGGTGGCTTCGGTGACGTCCGTGGCCTCGGTGTCCGTCGTGGACGATGCCGGTGCGGCGGCGCTGCTCGATGTCGTGGGGCAGCTGGTCGACCGGGCGCGCGCGGCGGGCCAGCTCCGGCCGGACGTGTCCGTCTCCGATGTCCTGCTGGTGATCGCCACGGCGGCGCCGTCCTTGCCGGACGCGGCCCAGCAGGCGGCGGCGTCGGCGCGGCTGCTGGATATCTTGCTGGAGGGGTTGCGGTCTCGGCCGGTTTGAGGCGGGGTTTGACGGCGCGGGGCCGGTCGGGTCCGGTCCGGTGCCGTCCAGCTTGATGTGGGACGGTCCGGGGCGGGTCCGGGCGGGTCCGGCCTTTGCCGTCGGCGACTTGGGCGACTTGATGGGGGCTGGCCTCGGGTGCCGGGTGGCTCGATCGGGACCGGGGCGGGGCGGGCTTTGGATGCCGGGTGGCTCGATCGGGACCGGGGCGGGGCGGGCTTTGAATGCCGGGTGCTCGATCGGGCGCGGTTGGGTGCGGTTGGGTGCGGTTGGGTGCGGGGCTTTGACGCCGGGGGGCTTGATCGGGCCCGGTGGGGTCGGGCCTCTGACGCCAGGTGGCTTGATCAGGGCTGGTCTGGGGCGGCTTTGAGGCGACTTTGCGGCGGGCTTGGGGGCTGCTTGGGTCGACCCTGGGTTGGCCTTGGGTCGACCCGGGGTGAGTGACTCGACCGGGCGGCTCTGGCACGGGGGCTCGATCGGGGCGGGCGGACCTGGCACTCGGTGACTCGATCGGGTCCGCTTCGGGGTTGGGGGGCCTACTGGATCAGGGCCGCTCCCGGCCCTGGTGACTCGATGAGGTGAGCGTCGGCGGTTCTGGGGGTGCGGATGCTTGTACGCCTGTACCCCTACGCCGTTTTCGGGCAATTCCGGCACGCTTGTCAACTCGCCTGGGGGCGTCACCCGTTGAGCTTTCCCCGAACGGGTGACTGTCCGTACGGCCGCCCCGGCAAGTCCCCTCGGACGAGTGGATGGAGCCAACCGCGGGTTACTGACGAAAAGTCGGTGTGGCACTCTGACCCGGTGTTCGGGACTGGTTGGGCAGGCGGCGGGGGCTGTGCGCGATGAGCGTTGACGGGCGCGACGAGTCACTCGGTGACGGCGACGCGGGCACCGGAGGCGAGACGACTCCGCAGGTTCCCAGCCAGGGGGGTCGGGCCGGGGGCTCCGGCGAGGGCGGCAGGGGGATTCCGACGCAGGGCGGGGAGCCGGTCGAGGACGGCTGGGGGTTTCCGGGGGCGGGCGGTGCCGGCGGTGAGTCCGTCGGCCGTGCGAATGGGGCCCAGGTTCCTCCGCAGGGTGGTGACCGGGGCGGCGACCGGGGGGGCGCGGCGCTCGGTGGATCCGGCGCAGGGACGTTTCTGGGACGGGGCGGTGAGCCGGGCGGCGGCGGTGCCGTGCCGGCGCAGGGCGGGGAGCCGGGCGAGGGCGATTTCGCCGGGCGGGACGGCGAGGGGAACGTGCCGCCACAGCGGGAGTGGCGGGACGGCGGGGTGCTGCCGCCGCCCCGGGAGATGCCGCCCGCCGACGGTGAGCTGATCGCGCGGATGCGGTCCGGGGACGACACGGCGTACGAGGAGCTGTACCGGCGCCACGCAGGCGCCGTGCGCCGCTATGCCCGTACCTGCTGCCGGGACGGGCACACCGCCGACGATCTCACCGCCGAGGTGTTCGCCCGGATGCTCCAGGCGGTGCGCGGCGGCTCCGGGCCGGAGTACGCCGTACGCGCCTATCTGCTCACCAGTGTCCGCCGGGTCGCCGCGAACTGGACCCACTCCGCCAGGCGCGAGCAACTGGTCGACGACTTCGCGGTGTTCGCCGCGCAGGCCGCGCGTGCCTCGGAGGTGTCCGACGGCGACACCCTGGACCTCGGCGCGGATGTCCGGGCGATGCATGTGGCCGAGCAGTCGATGGCCATGCGGGCGTTCCGCTCGCTGCCCGAGCGCTGGCAGGCCGTGCTGTGGCACACCGAGGTCGAGGACGAGTCGCCCAGCGAGGTCGCCACGCTCTTCGGGCTGGACGCCAACGGCACCCGGGTGCTGGCCAGCCGGGCGCGCGAGGGGCTGAAGCAGGCGTATCTGCAAGCGCATGTCAGCGCGACCCTGGTCGATGACGAGGCATGCGCCCGCTACGCCGACCAACTCGGCACCTACGCCCGTCGCAAGCTCCGCACGCGTGCCGAACGCGGTCTGCGCAAGCATCTGGCGGAGTGCGCCAAGTGCCGGCTGGCCGCCAGCCAGATCGAGGAGGTCGCCGGCGGTATCCCGGCGGTCGTGCCGCTGGCCGTCATCGGCTGGTTCGGCGCCGCCGGGTACGCCAAGGCGGTCGGGCTCATCGCCGGTGGGGCCGGTGCGGGCGCGGCGGGCGGGGCCGGTGCCGCCGCCGCGGCGAACGGGGGTGCCGCCGCCGAGGGGGCGAGCGCGCCGGTGAAGGCGGGGATCGCGGCCGGTGTGGTCGCGGTGGCCGCCGCCGCCGTGGCGCTCGCGCTGGTCGGCGACGACAGCGCGCCCCCGAAACCCCAGGCCAGGCCACCGGCATCGGCCCCGGCCGCCCTGCCGGAACGCCCGGCCCCGTCCCCGACCCCGGCCCCTTCCCGCACCTCGCCCGCACCGCCCCCGCCGCCCGCGGTCGTCCCGGCGGCACGGCCCACGCCCACCCCGAAACCCACCCCGACGCCGACCCCTTCCCCTGCGCCCACTCCGGCCCCCACCCCGAGCCCGACACCCACGCCCACCCCGACACCGCCCCCGAGTCCCACACCCACTCCGACCCCGACGCCCCCGCCGCCTCCCCCGGTGCCGGTCGTCTACCGGTGGAGCGAGCTGGCGTACGACATCGCGGGCGACGGCAGCAAGCCCGAGATGCGGATCGCGGAGAGCAGCTGGGTGTGGCAGCGGCAGGGGCTGTCCATCGGCGGCCGGACCTACGCCCACGGCGTCACGGTCCATGGCGACTCCTCCGTCACCATCGACCTCAACCACCGGTGCACCGCCTTCGACGCCCATGCCGGCGTCGACGACATGACGCTCACCCTCGGCAAGGTCTCCTTCTCCGTCTACGGCGGTGACGGCACCCGGCTGTGGAAGTCCGGCCCGGTCGAGGGCGGCGAACCGGCGGTCCCCGTGCATGTCAACCTCACCGGCCACGACACCGTACGGCTGGTCGTCGAACCGCACAGCCACTTCGACCGCCTGCTGCCGGTGGACTGGGCGGAGTCGCGTTTCACCTGCGGGTAGGGGGCGCCGAGGGGTCGGCGGGCGGGGTGGCGGGGTCGGCCGTGGCCGAGGCGGGCGGGTCGTTCGGGTGCTCCAGGCCGTTCAGGTCGTGAAGGTCGTGCAGGTCGTGAAGGACGTCCTCGATGGTGAGCTTCGCGCCCCGGGCGCGCTCGGCCGTGTGGCGGTCCGGGCCGAGGGCCTCGCGGGCGGCCGCGTCGGTGCGGTCGGTCTCGGCGCACTGGGGCAGGGGGCCGGACCGGCCGTCGAGGAGGCGGTCGGCGGCGGCCAGCAGCCGGGCGGCTCGCGGGAAGTCGCCTAGCCGTGCGGACAGTTCGGCCGCGCCGTTCACCAGCCCGGCCAGCATCGACTCCGCGCAGCCCGCCGCCCTGGCCCTGTCCAGCGCCTCGGCCAGCAGCGGCAGTCCCCGCGCGGGGCCGGACTCCGCGGCCGTGACCAGCGCGGTCAGCCAGCCCAGCGCGGCGGCGAAATGCGGCGGCGGGGTGCCGAGGGCGCCCTGTCGGCGGCTCGCCTCGCACCAGGCGCGCGCCTGGCCGACGTCCCCGGCGTCCAGCGCGATCTGCGCCCGCATCAGCGCGACATAGGCCCGCGCGTCCGGAACGCCGTACCCCTGCGCGGCCCGGTCCGCCTCCTCCAGCCGGGCCACGGCGGCGGGGCGGTCGCCCGTGCGGTACGCGATCTCCGCGAGGCGGACCATCAGGAACGGCGTCTCGGCGAACGCCCGCACCTCGTAGGCGAGCCGCAGCGCCTCCTCGTACTCCCCCCTGGCCTCCTCGAAGCGGCCGGCCGGCATCGCCGCCTCGCCCGCCGCGCTGCACACCTGGGCCCGCAGCCAGCGGTCGCCGGACCGCCGGCTGAGCCCACGCAGCTCGGCGAGGTCGTCGTCCACGCCCTCCATGCCGCCCAGCGCGTCGACCAGGAGATGCACCCGGAACATCAGGGTGGCCGCCAGCTCCCAGTCACCGCCGAACCGGCGGCAGTTGCCGATCGCCGCCTCCAGGACCGGCAGCGGGTCGATCCGGTCCCTGCGGTGGAAGGCGGTCAGCGGCCACAGCAGTCCCGGCATCCGGGCCGCCTCCGGACCGCCCCGCTCGTAGCGGGCGCGCAGCCGGTCGACGTACGCCTCGGACCTGGGGTCCGCGAGCCCGTCCATCGGCTCGGTGTCGGACCCCAGGAAGAGGTGCAGCATCCGCAGGTGGGTACGGAGGGCGTGGTGCGGGTGGGGTTCCGGCTCGGCGGCGGCCGCGAGGTACGCGCCGATGAGGTCGAACGGGGCGGGCCCGCCGTCCTCGGCCGGGGCGTCGGCCGCCGCGAGCCGCAGCACGCTCTCGATCCAGCGCACGCCCTCCTGGCGGTAGTTGCGCAGCCACCAGAACCAGCCCATGGCGAGAGCGAGGTCACCGGCCTGGGCCTCCTTGCCGGTGGTGATCGCGCGCTGGAGCGCCGCGCGGATGTTGTCCAGCTCGGTCTCCAGGCGGGCGATCCAGGGGAGTTGCCCGGCGGAGCGCAGCAGCGGGTCGGCCTCGCGGGCGAGGGCGCGGGCCCACGCGAGGTGCCGGGCCTCGGTATCGGCGCGGCGCGCGGGGGTCTCGGCGGCGCGCTCGGCCGCGTACTCCTGGATGGTCTCCAGCATGCGGTAGCGCATGCTCCCGCCGCCGTCGCGCTCGTGCGGGGCGGCGGCCACCAGGGACTTGTCGACCAGGGCGCCCAGCAGCTCCGCGGTCCGGTCGCCGCCGCAGACGGCTTCCGCGGCGTCGAGGTCCCAGCCGCCCGCGAAGACGGAGACCTCGCGCAGCGTCTCCCGCTCCGGCTCGTCGAGCAGGTCCCAGGACCAGTCGACGACCGCGCGCAGGGTCTGCTGGCGGGGCAGGGCGGTGCGGCTGCCGGCGGTCAGCAGCCGGAAGCGGTCGTCCAGCCGGTCGGCGATCTGGCGCGGGGTGAGCATCCTGAGCCGGGCCGCCGCCAGCTCGATGGCCAGCGGCAGTCCGTCCAGGCGGCGGCAGATCTCCGCGACCGCCGCCCGGTCGCGGAGCACGGCGTCGGGGTCGGGGCGGACCGCCGACGCGCGCTCCGCGAACAGCCGGTGCGCCTGATCGGGCCGCAGGGGTTCGACCGGGCGCACGGACTCACCGGGGACGCCCAGGGGTTCACGGCTGGTGGCGAGGATCGTGAGCCCCGGGCAGTGGGTGAGGAGGGTCTCGGCGAGGCCGGCCGCCGCGCCGATGACATGTTCGCAGTTGTCAAGGATCAGGAGCTGTCCGCGCGGGGCGCAGTGCTCGATCAGCAGGGCGACCGGGTCGTCCTGCGGGGCCGCCAGGTCGTTGGTCATGAGCACGGTCTCGCGCAGACCGAGCGCGTTGACCACCGCGCCTGGCACCGCCTCCGGCCGATCGAGCGGGGCCAGCTCGACGAGCCACGCCTGCGGGAGCCCGGCGGCGGCTTCCTCGGCGAGACGGGTCTTGCCAGAGCCTCCCGGTCCGGTGAGTGTGACCAGTCGTGCCCTGTGCAATTCGGAACGAAGCGCGTCGAGTTCGAGTTCCCGGCCCACGAAAGAGTTAAGGCGCGGACGGATGTTGCCGGTGCGGGCGGGCTGTTCGGGGGGTGCGGGTGCGGTCTCCGGCTGGGGCAGGGGCGGTTGGTGCGCGGATGCCGGGTGGGACGGGGTTTCCGGCCGGGGCAGAGGCGCCCGATGGGGCGGGCTCTCCGGCTGGGGCAGGGACGCCGGATGGGGTGAGGCGGTGGACGGCCGGGGCGAGGCGGCCGTCCAGGACCGGGCGCCCGGCCGAAGCCCGGCGTCCGATGGTCTCCCGGCGTCTCGCAGTGACCCGGCGTCCCGTGGTGACCCGGCGTCCCGGTCGAGCAGTTCGGCGTGCAGGGAGCGTAGTTCCGGGCCGGGGTCGGCGCCGAGGCCGTCGGCGAGGGTGCGGCGGGCGTGTTCGTAGGCGGCGAGCGCGTCGGCGCCCCGGCCGCTGTCCCGCAGGGCCCGGACGAGGTGGGCGTGCAGGATCTCGTCGTACGGGTGCACGGCCGTCAGTTCGGACAGTTCCGGTACGACGTCCTGGGCGCGGCCCCGGGCCAGGTCGGCGGCGATACGCGCGCGGGTCGCGGCCAGGCGCAGCGTCTCGGGGCGGGCGGCGGCGGTGCGGTCGGGGAGGTCGGCGAGGGCGGGGCCGCGCCACAGCGCGAGCGCGGCGGCGAGATCGCGGGCGGCGGAGGAGGCGTCGCCCGCGTGCAGTGCGGTGGTGCCCCGGCGGGTCAGCCGCTCGAAGACGAACAGGTCGACGTCGTCCTCGGCCGCCGTCAGACGGTAGCCGCCCGGCTCACCGGCCACGGCGTCCTTCCCGACGGCCCGGCGCAGACGGCCGACCAGCGCCTGAAGGGCGGCCGGCGGATCCTGCGGGGGCTCGTCCGTCCAGATCGCGTCGATCAGCGTCTCGGTGGCGACGGCCCGTCCGGTACGCAGCGCGAGCGCGGCGAGCAGCGCCCGCACCCGCGCACCGCCGAGCGCCAGGGCGACGCCCCGCTCGTCCCAAGCCTCGGTGACACCGAGGATTCCGTACCGCACCGGGCCATTGTCCCCGGGAGGCGGTCGGTGGGGCTGTCCCAGGGGGAGCGGAGGCACCGGGGCCCGGTGGTCCGGCTCCCTACCCCCGCCGTACGACCCCCGCGCCCAGCGCCCCCCTCTGGGGCGAGATCCCCGCCGGTACGGCACGCGCGCGGGCCGGGGTTCCGGTCCAGCAGGTGCCCCGGCGGGCCAGGAGACGGCGGAGCCACAGTTCGAGGGAGACCAGGTCGGCGAGGCCGTCGACGGGGACGGGTTCGCCCTGGGCGGCCTCCCGCAGGGCCTTGCGGACGACCCGGGCCTCCACCAGGCCCGCCTCGGCGAGGAGCGGCGTTTCGAAGAGGTCGATCAGGTGCCCGACGGAGACGCGCAGGCCGATGCGGGCGGCTGCGGCGGCGGGCACACCGGAGGGGGCACCCCAGCCGGGCGGGAGGTCGCCGACGCCGGCGCCCTTGAGGACCGTACGCAGGATGGCGGCGCGTGCGCCCGGCTGGACGCGGAGGGCCTCGGGGAGGGCGCGGCAGGCACGGACGACCTGGTTGTCGAGGAAGGGGGTGTGCAGGCGCTGGAAGCGGATCTCGGCGGCCTGTTCCAGGATGCGCAGGTCGGCGGCGTGGCGGGCGAGGGCGGCACGCGCGCGGAAGTCGCCGGGGCGCTGGCCGGGGCCCTGGACGCCGGAGCGGCCGGGTTCGCTGTGCAGGCGAACCGATACTTCAGCCAGTGCCTCCCCGGTCAGCCAGCGGGCCGCCGGGCCGGGTCTCGCCCAGGTGAGGGCGGCGAGGGAGGCGCCGACCGCGCCGCCGGGCTCGTCGAAACGGCGGTCCATGAGCAGGTCGGCCAGGCCGTTGACCCCGGTGCGGTAGGGGGTGCGGGCCAGCCGCCGGGCCGCGCCGTACACGCGCGGGGGGACCAGCACCGAGCCCTCCGCCTTGGCGAGGGCGGCGACCGGGCGGAGCAGGTGGCGGCGTTTGCGGTCCAGCAGGAGGTCGGCGAGCCGGGCCGGGTGGGCGTCGAGGACCTGGCGGGCGCCGTAGCCGGTGAAGTGGTCGGCGCTGCCGGAGGCGAGGCGGGTGCGGTGCCGGGCGGCGGAGACCAGGCTGGCGCCGGGTTCGTCGGTGAGCGGGCCGTCCAGGTCGGCGTAGGGCAGGCTCTCCTCGCCGCCCGCGACCACCACGTGGTGCAGGCGCGGGTTGGCGGCCAGTTCGCCGGCCCGCTGGACCTCGGCCTCCCGGCCGGCGACGGCCAGGTCGTTGAAGGTGACCGCCAGCAGCCGCTCGCCCGCGCCCGTGCCGTGTCCCAGGACCGTGCCCGGCATGCCGGGCAGCCCGGCGGCGAGCAGGGCGAGGGTGGCGGAGCCGGGGCCGCCGGAGAGGTCGGCGCCGATCCCGGGAACCGGCATCCCGCGCGAGGCGCGCCGTTCGTTGGGCCCCATGCCGGGCACCGGGCCGGGGTCGATGCCGGCGCCGGGGACATGCCGGGGCGCCGACAGCCTGGCCCGTACGGCGTCCACCAGGGCGTCCCGTACGGCGTCCACGGCGGCGTCGGGGTCGGCGGGCGGGGCCGCGACCGCGAGGGAGGCCACGGGCTCGTATCCGGCGATCTCGCGGGCCCCGGCGCGCAGGATCAGCGCGTGCCCCGGCGGAACGCGCCGTACCCCGTCGTACGGGGTGGAGTCGTGCAGGGCGGCCGGGACGTCGGGGGCGGCGAGCAGGGCGGCGAGATGACCGAAGTCGAGGTTGGCCTCGACGAGGTCGGCGAGCGGCAGCGCGGCGGTGGCGTAGGCGGTGCCGCCCGCCCAGGGGGTGTGGAAGACCGGGCGGGCGCCCGCGAGATCGCCGCAGACGGTGATCCGGCGGCCGGACCGGACGACGGCCGTGTAGCTTCCGGGCCAGGCGGTCAGATGGCGCAGCGCGCCGCCGCGCGCGGCGAACAGGGCGACGCGCAGTTCCTCGTCGCCGGCCGCGCAGGTGCCGAGGACGGCGATCCGGGTCTGCGGGTCGGCGGAGACCACCCGGACCTCGTCGGGGCGCCAGTCGCCGACCGCCCAGAGCGGGTCGGGGTCGCCCCACAGGAGCTGTGAGCCCACCGGGTGCAGGGTCTCGCCGTCGGGGCCGGTCGCCCCGGCGGTGCCGCTGCCGATGGCGGACGCGGCGGTGCTGCTCCATCCCACCAACCACCGCATCGACGCCTCCACAGGCTGTGGACAACCAGTGCACCGCATGAACCGGTTCCCCATGCTGCCACGAAGAACGCGAAGTGGCGGGGCGGCGGAGCCGCTTGTGGAGTGCGGAACATACGCTCGCGCGCGGGGCGTTATCCGACCGAACAGACGGGCGGGACCTGGTCATCGCGACTCGAATGCGCCCCCATGGCACGCCCCTGGAGCACCCAACGCGCCGTCAATTCGTATGGTGGGAGGGGTGATCGAGAGCGCGAGGCAGGGTCGATTTTCGGCCAATTCGAGGCCGCGAGACGAACGACTGAACGGCTTTGGACACGCTCCGTCGATGCTCTGCGCACCGCCCGGCGGTGCGCGGTGCGGGGGGCGGCCGTGCGCCGCCCGCCCCCCAACCCCCCCCCCCACCCACGGCCGCCCCCATGCCCCCCCCCCCCCCCCACCCCCCCCCCACCCCCCGGCCAGGACCCCCCCCCCCCCCCCCGGCCCCCCCAAAGCGGCCCCC